>NZ_JBBCQL010000117.1:0-13508 GCF_037149975.1 Chryseobacterium sp. VD8
GGTCGGAATTTCTGTTCTGGGGTTCGAAGACAGTTTTACATACAATAAAAATCCTGACAAAAAGCTTCCGATGCAGAGCGTGTTCAAATTTCACATTGCCATTGCGGTTTTAGATTATGTAGAGAAAGGAAAACTTTCTTTAGATCAAAAAGTTACCCTTAATCAACTGAATTTACATGAAAATACATGGTCGCCTCTTCGCGAAAAATATCCAAATGGCGGTATTGTTTCTTTAAGCGAAATTATTGAATACACCGTTGCTAAAAGTGACAATAACGGCTGCGATATTCTTTTAAAATTATTAGGCGGAACGCAGGTTGTTCAGAAATTTATGAATGCTAAAGGGGTGAAAAACTTTCAGATCAAATACAATGAAGAAGCGATGCATAAAGACTGGAATGCGCAGTATGAAAATTACACCACCATGAATTCCGCGGTTGATGTGCTGAAAAAGTTTTATGACGGAAAATTATTATCAAAAAAATCAACAGATTATCTGATGAAAGTAATGCTCTCCACTTCCACAGGAACAAATAAATTAATTGAACAGCTTCCGAAAGATACGCCTATCGCAAGAAAAACGGGATCTTCCGGCAAGAATAATGCAGGTTTAACGGGTGCTGAAAATGAAATTGCGATCATCACTTTACCGAATGGCAAGCATTATGCAATAGCTGTATTTGTCAGTAACTCAACGGAAACAGCTGAAGTGAACTGCAGAATGATTTCAGACATTTCAAAAACAGTCTGGGATTATTTTAATAAGTAAAAATTTAAGCTTAATTTTAAAACCATTAAAAATGAAAAAAATAGTATTATTAATCGGGTTATTCACTTCCGCAGTATTTTTTGCACAGAAGAGCGAAAATTATCTGCAGGTAGGCTATCACAGCATTTGCTGCGGTACGCCTTCCGCTAAACCTGTGATGGATTTTATTAATCAGTTTCAGAAAAAAAACAAAATAAAAAATTTCGAAGTGTACAGACAGAGCGGTTTGGGAAGAGAAGGTGAATTTAATATTTATATCGGTACAGATATATTCTCCAGAACCCAGAAAACCAGATTTGTGGAAGGGCTGAAAGCTGCCATCAATAATCAAAACCAAATGAAAAGACCTAACAGAGACGGGAATGTGAGTTTTGATGAAACGTTGACGGTAAAAAAAGCAGATCTTTCCAATGCACGAAATTTAACTTTAATCAACAGTAAATAATTAAAACTTAAATAAGGAAAAATGATCAAAAACATTGTAGTTATCGGAGCCGGAACCATGGGAAATGGTATTGCGCACACATTTGCACAAAGCGGTTTTAAAGTAAATCTTGTAGATGTTTCTCAGGAAGCTTTAGACAGAGGTCTTAAAACCATTACCACGAATCTCGACAGAATAATTGCAAAGGGAAACCTTACCGAAGAACAAAAAGCGGAAACTTTAGGGAACATCACCACATTTACAGCACTTCAGGATGCAGTTGGATCTGCTGATCTTATTGTGGAAGCAGCAACGGAAAATCAGGAATTAAAGCTGAAAATTTTCGGACAGATGGATGAGTTTGCTCCTGAAAACTGCATTTTGGCAACCAATACTTCCTCAATTTCGATCACTAAAATTGCGGCGGCTACCAAAAGAGCAGATAAAGTAATCGGAATGCACTTTATGAATCCGGTTCCGATCATGAAACTGGTCGAAATCATTAAAGGCTACTCCACTTCCAAAGAGACGTTCGATGCGATCTATGAAATGAGCAAAACGCTTGGAAAAGTTCCTGTAGAAGTAAATGATTATCCGGGATTTGTTGCCAACAGAATTTTAATGCCGATGATCAACGAATCTATCGAGACGTTGTACAACGGCGTTGCAGGTGTTGAGGAAATTGATACGGTAATGAAACTGGGAATGGCGCATCCGATGGGACCGCTTCAGCTTGCCGATTTTATTGGTCTTGATGTTTGCTTAGCGATCTTAAATGTAATGTATGACGGCTTCAAAAATCCTAAATATGCTCCGAATCCATTGTTGGTAAACATGGTAATGGCAGGAAAATTAGGCGTAAAATCCGGAGAAGGTTTCTATGATTATTCCGAAAGCAAAAAAGCGGAAAAAGTGGCGAAAATGTTTTCTAAATAATAAAAAGTGAATTGTGAAGGGTAAATTGTGAATTTTCTGGAATTCAATTTTAATGTGATTAAAATTGACTGGCTTTGCAAAATTTACTAATTTCACAATCCATGAAATTTAAAGAAAAAAATATTCAGATATCAATGGTCATCATTACTTTAGTGATGACCATTTTGCGTTTTCTGCTTAATGAAAAAGGGCGTGTAAATCCGGATTCCATCCGTTATATGAGATTTGCGCACGTCTTTCCGACCATCGATAATACCACGACTCCTTTAGGATATCCTTTAGCGATAAAATTTTTTACGTTTTTCGGGTTTGATGAATTCTGGGGAAGTAAAGTTGTAGGAATTTCCGCATTTTTCTTCATTCTTTTTTTCACATGGAAGAAGAAATTTTTCTTTAGAGAATCCGTTGTTTTATGTGCTTTATTCAGCTTCCTCTCCATTTTCTCCTATACCATGAGCGAACCTATGATTTTGCCGTTCGTTATTTTATTTTTATATGTTTCCACATTAATTATTGATGGAAAATTAGAAAAGAGAAAAGCCGTTTTTTATCTTTCACTAAGCCTGATTGCTTTGTATAACATAAGATACAGCGCTCTTTTCATTATGGGCGGAACCGGGCTTTTCGGATTGATTTTTTGGAAAAGAAAATATTCGGGAATATTTATCCTTTCTGGAATCATCGGAGGAATTTTTGTGGTTTTGTACAAATTTCTTTTTATTGATTACTTTAACGAAAACTATGTCAGTCAATTTCTGGAAATCGGTCTATATCCTACCTCTAAACTTCTTGTTGAATTGTTTCAGGGATTGTGTACTACTTTCAACCCATTCATTCACATTGCAGATCCGGGAGGCGGAATGATCAATTATGCGATCTACGGAATCGGCTTTGTAAATATCCTGCTGATTGTTTTCCTTTTTATTAAATACAAACTTTCAGAAACAGAGTCCTTTTATATTTTTGTGAGTGTTTTCGGGATTATCTGTTCTTATTTTATTCAGTATTTTTATTCTGTGAATGCTATCGATTACAGATTAATGGCTCCTTTCAGTCTTCCGGTCTGGCTGGTTTATTTCAGGAAACTGTTTATTATTTTCGAGGTTAAAACGTACGCTCTAGGTTTTTTAAGTCTGCTTTCGGGAATGTTATTTACATGGCTTTCCAAAGGGAATTATCTTGAAAACAGAAAGGAAATGAAGCATTTTCTGCAATCTGAAAAACTTGATGAAATACCTTTAAAATTCTATCTTGAAACCACGGAAGATCTTGATAAAATACAGGTTGCCGAACTGATGAGTACCATCAATCCTAATATTACGCTAACTTTTAAACCGAAAGATACGCTTCAGAAAACAACGTTAACAAGGTATAAAGTTTTGCAAAAAATAAAGATTGACAAGAACAAATACCAATAATTTTATTATCTTTGATTTAAAGTTAAAACATTAAAAAAATGAAATTACCAAAGTTTTTATTAGCAGATAATTCGGAATTTCCAGAAGATTTATTCGTGGTGCACACAGAATATCCAAGATTTATCTTAAACGTTGAGGAAGAAGAAGTTGAGTGGCTGGATGATCTGGAAGGTGACGACGAAGAAACAATGGCGGATGAGGCTACAAAAGTAGTGGAAGCTGCGTTTAAATGGTGTGATGAAGAGTTGGCTAAGTACGACGAAGAAGAGGAAGATTAATAACAATTTAAACATAAAAAAGGAACTCGATTGAGTTCCTTTTTATTTTATTCAGCTTTATTGAATTTCAAAAGTAAAAGATTGTCCTGATACAATTCCAGAACATTTCCGGTTACTACATATTTATTGGCTTTTCCTACCATATCCATAAAGTTTTTCTCCACGCTCATATTATCGCAAGCCATTCTTGTAGAACCTAAAGCTCCCGCAGAAAAATTACCCATTGCCGGATCTACTTTTGCTGTCCCGAAGTAATTGTTGCATCCTGCATTACCGCTGATCTTTTCTCCTTCGATATTCAGAGTAGGAATTTTTCCTTTCACATTATCAGCCAAAGCCCATTTTGTACCTGCAAGAGAAGGCTGCGCTTTTCCTACTTTGGAAGCAGAAGAGCTGGACATTGTTCCACACGAAACCAAAACTGTAGCAGTACATATACTTAAAAAAAGATTCTTCATTGTTTACTTTTTGATTTAAACCAAATTTACGGAATTATTATTATTTAAACGGGTTTCGGAAGATTTTATTATTCTTTAACACTTCAGATAAAATTGTAATTGAATATGATTTATCCTGATTTAACCTGAGTTCGGAATAAGTATTAAACGCAAGGTTAAACAAAGAGATTCAATTATCAGGAATTCAGCTTTTAAGATATACAAAGGCGTAAAACTTATCAAAGTAATACCATTTTGTCTTTTTTAAATAAACGAAGTGCCTTTGTTTAGCTTACAAACTTTCAATAAGTAAAAAAATCTTTTGTTTTTCTTTGCGATAAAATAATACAACGCTATAAATCAATTATTTAAAATTTCTCTTATCCCGAACTGAGATTATTTAATAAAATATTCAATCTTTAAACTATTGGCAATTTCGGTTTTTGCCAAAAAAAAAACGGACAAATGTCCGTTTATATTGTATTCGAAAGATAATTTTTTTACCCTCTTAATTCTGCATTGAATTCTTTCTGGAAAGATTTGATTAAGGAATCCATTACCGCAGTAATTTCTTTCTCTTCAAGAGTTTTTTCCTCGTTTAAAAGTTCGAAACTCATTGCATAAGACTTCTTGCCTTCCGGAAGATTTTTCCCCTCGTAAACGTCAAATAAATTAATATTTTTCAGGTACGGAGATTTATTTTTCTTTGCTGTCTGATAAAGATCTTCGTAATTCACGTTCTTATCAATCAGTAAAGCAAGGTCTCTTCTGATTTTATTGAATTTAGGAATATCTTTGAATTTCAATTGATTTTCAGAACGTAATTTCTGCGCAAATTCAAGTTCAATTTCGGCGTAGAAACATTCCTGTTCAATATCGAAATCTTTCAGCATCTGAGGAGCCACTTTCCCGATTCTTACCAAAGCTTTTCCGTCCGCTTCATATGCCAAAGCATCAGAGAATCTTTCATCAGATAAAGCTACTTCTTTATAATCAACTGCTAATCTTTCCAGCAAAACTTTTACATAAGCTTTCAGATTATAGAAGCTTGTCGCAGATTTCGGCTGCAGCCAGTTTTCTGCAACATCTCTTCCGGAAACAAGGATAGCCAATTGCTTTCTTTCCTCATACTGATCTCTCTTATGATAAATTTTCCCGAATTCGAAGAATTTTATATCCTGATTTTTTCTGTTGATATTGTAAATTGCATTCTGCAAAAGCCCTTCCAGTAAAGACTTTCTCATAAATGCCAAATCGTTGCTTAAAGGATTTAATAATTTTACAGCATCCGTTTCATCTTTTAGCGAAGTCAATGAATTGTTCATTACTTCATTGAAACCTAATCCCTGTAACGTTCTTGCCCAGTTATTTTCAAGCTCATCCTGATCCTGTGCAGCCAGTTTTACCGGCGTAAACGAAATTTTCTGAGGAGCATCGATCTTATTGTATCCGTAGATTCTTAAAATCTCCTCGATAACATCAATTTCTCTGGTAACATCTGCTCTGTACGCAGGAACAGAAATTTCATAACCATTCTGAATTTCATTTAGAACCTGAATTTCAAGGGCTTTTAAAATTTCTTTTACTTTTTCTCTGTGAATTTTGGTTCCTAAAATCTGCTCGATTTTTGAAAATCTGATGATGACATACTGATCTTCAATTTTCTTAGGATACTGTTCCAGCAATTCCCCCACAAGTTTTCCTTCAGTAAGTTCCTGAATTAATTTAATAGCGTGCGTAATTGCTGTTCTTGTAATATTAGGATCCACTCCTCTCTCGAATCTGAAAGAAGCATCGGTATTCAATCCGTGGAATTTTGCTCCTTTTCTCACCGCAACCGGATTGAAATAAGCACTTTCCAAAAAGATGGTAGTTGTTTCAGCAGAAACCCCTGAATTGGCACCTCCGAAAACTCCGGCAATGCACATCGGCGTATCTTTTCCGTCTTTAATGATGATTTCAGAACCGTTCAAAGTTCTTTCAACACCGTCTAAAGTCGTGAATTTTGTTCCTTCTTTTACTGTTCCTACTTTTACTTTTTTATCTGCAATTTTATCTGCATCAAAGGCGTGAAGCGGCTGTCCGTAACCGTGAAGGATATAGTTGGTAATATCTACAACATTGTTGATCGGGCTTAATCCGATGGCTTTCAGTCTGTCTTTCAGCCAAGCCGGAGAATCTGCCACTTTTACGTTTTCGATTACCGCTCCGATGTATCTCGGACATAATTCTGCGTCTTCCACTTCTAATGTAAAATCGTGAGAACCTTCGTTGTTCAGCACAACAGAAGATACTTTTTCGAACTCAGATTTCTGTTTGTTTGTGGAAAGATAAGCGTGAAGATCTCTTGCAACACCGTAATGAGACATTGCATCGGTTCTGTTTGGCGTTAAACCGATTTCCAGAACTTCATCGTTTGTTATTTCAAAATAATCTGCGAAATTTTTTCCGGCTTCAAACTTTTCTTCATCCAAAACCATAATTCCGCCATGATCGTCGCTAAGACCCAGTTCGTCTTCTGCACAGATCATACCCTGAGAAACTTCTCCTCTTATTTTTGCTTCTTTGATCTCAAAAAAGTTTCCGGTTTTATCATAGATTTTTGTTCCTACAACTGCAACAGGAACGGTTTGTCCGGCTTCCACATTGGGAGCTCCGCAAACGATGTTTAAAATCTTTCCGTTTCCTACGTCTACCGTTGTCTTTTTTAATTTGTCTGCATTCGGATGTTTCTCGCAGGTTAAAACTTTACCTACAACAATTCCTTCCAGGCTTCCTTTTATGCTTTCAAATTTTTCTATCCCTTCAACTTCAAGACCTATATCTGTAAGGAACTCACCGATTCTTTCAGTTTTCAGGTCCGTTTTGATATAATCTTTAAGCCAGTTGTTTGATATTTTCATCTGATAAATTATTATTTTTCAAGGTTAAAAGAAACCTTGCTTATTTTGAAAATTTTACTTGAATTTTTCGCGTTACAAATATCGTGTTTTTTTAAGAAACAGAGAAATGTGAGAGAAACTTTAAGAGTTATTTAGCAGCTTTCTTTTTCCTTCCGGATTAGCAAGGCATTGTCATTGCGAAAAGCGAAACACCGCAGCAATCTGAAAACCTTATTTTTAACGCAAAAGATAGCTAAGAAAAGTATTGTTAAATTCTGAATATTGTTGTTCGCTAAGGCGTTCTACTCAGCAAGTGAAAGCAGAATTTAAATCTGTCATTACTGTTTCTTAAACTAAGTCTCGATTTCTACTTGTAGATGCATTCCGGAGATTACTTCATCTCTTTTTTCATTGCAAAACGGCGGACTGCAATTCTAGCCCCGATTGCAGCTTTGTTTGAGCTCATTTACTTAGGATTCGGCTGCGGCAGCTTCGCTGCCGCAGCCGAATCCTAAGTAAATAGCGAGTGCGGAAAGCGGGAAATAGCTCCTAAAAAATAAGAGGTTCTGAAAAAATCAAAACCTCTTATCCTATTTTATTTACGTTAAAATTACAATCCGATTACCGGCATTGATAACATTAAAATACTTTCGTTTTCTTCAAGACCATCAAGAGGTTCAATAATTCCCGGTCTGTTTGGCTGAGACATTTTCATGGTAATATCGTCTGAACCAAGAATCGTTAACATTTCCGTTAAGAATTTAGAGCTGAAACCGATGTTGATGTCTTCTCCGTTGTAATCGCAAGGAATCTGCATATCTGCTTTGTTTGCATACTCCGTATCTTCTGCGTGAAGGTGAAGAATGTTTGCAGAAAGCTTAAATCTTACCTGATTGGTCGATTTATTAGACATGATGGAAGCTCTTTTAATCGCTCCTAATAAGAGATTTCTGTTGATGGTTAATACATTCGGGTTTTCTTTAGGAATTACCGCTGTGTAATTAGGATATTTTCCGTCGATCAGTCTACAGATCCAAACGTGCTTTCCAAAAGTGAATTTTGCCATATTCTCGTTGAATTCGATCGTTACGTCTTCATTGGAACTTGCTAAAATATTTTTGAAAATGTTCAATGGCTTTTTAGGCATGATGAATTCCATCGGTTCGGCATTCATCAGATCTTTTCTTTTGTATACTACCAGTCTGTGAGAATCTGTAGAAACAAAGTTGGTTTCATTCTCTCCAAACTGGAACAGTACTCCTGTCATTACCGGACGAAGAGAGTCGTTACTTGTGGCGAAAAGCGTATTGGTAAGGGCTTCAGATAAAACTCCTGCAGGCATGGTAACACTTTGTGCGGCATCAAATTCCGGCAATTCCGGATAATCGTCCGCGTTATCCAATGCTACGGCGAAGTTATCTTTTTCATCTAAAATCTCAAGCTGACTTCCTGTTCCTTCTGCATTATCCTTCACAACCAACGTAAGAGGCTGTTCTCCGTAAGTCTTGATGAAGTCCTGGAAAATCTTTGCAGGAACCGCAAATTTACCCGTATCATCAGACTTTGCCTCAAGAGAAGTTACAAGAGTCGTTTCGCCGTCAGATGCGGTAATGGTAACCTGAGTTCCGTCTAATTCAAAAAGATAGTTTTCTAAAATCGGTCTCGACTGAGAGCTTGATATTACGCCACTTACAGTTTGCAAAGCCTTCTGTAGTTCACCACTTGAAATAATAAATTTCATAGATTTAAAAATAAATTTTTACAAATATAATAAATAGAAAACAGAATGAAAAGAATAATTCTGAGAGTTATTAACATCTATCAAAATAATTTTACAACTGCTCCTGCTCTGGTTTTTTGATGCCCGAAAACATCCTAAAGCACTAAAGATAAGGATTTTCTTCAATGAATTAACTATATTTGCAAATAAACTTTAAATATGCGAAAACCTCCTGTACATAAGAGTTTACAAAATGCTTTCCGGGGTGTTTTTCTCATGATGAAGCATGAAAGAAATTTTCAGCTTGAGGCTATGGCTTTCCTTATTAATGTGTTTCTGATTTTTTACCTGAACCTTTCTTCTACAGACACCATTTTAATTTTAATGGTTTCTTTCGGCGTTTTAGCTGCTGAAATTCTGAATACTGCCATTGAGAAAATCTGCGATTTTATTCATCCTGAATTTGATCAAAGGATCGGTTTCATCAAAGATATTTCTGCCGGAGCGGTTTTACTGATGGCAATTGCTTCTGTAATTGTCGGAATTTTTGTTTACTGGAAGTATATTTTCAATTAACTTATCACAGCTTCCATTTTACCGACAGATTAATTACTCTTCCGTCTATCGGAGCCCAAAGTGGATAAAATGTGGGATTGCTTATGTTACCGGAATAGAGAGCTTCTTTTTTACTTTGTCTGTAATCCAGAAGATTTTCTCCGTTCAGTACAACGATAAAATGTTTCCCGATATCTTTGGAAATTATTGCGGCGGTAAACAGGTAAGAAGGAGTGCGGCTGTAATCTAAACGATATTGCTTTCCATTATAAGATGCCTCAATCCCTAATTTCCATCCGTTTTCAAAATCTTTAAGTCCCGTCATTGCAGCTCTGTGTTTCGGAGTAAGAGGAATATAATCATTGCCTTCCAGAAAATTATATTTCGCTATTGTAAAGGTATACCCAAAATACAGCTCCCATTCATCAAATTTTCCTTTGATATATGTATCAAAACCTTTTGAAACAACAGATTTGGATTCGTTGTAGAAATATATATTTCCTGTAGAAGTTTGATGAGCAATTACCGGACTGGAAATTTGTGTGAGAAAAAATGCCTGATTGATGAATATTTCATTCCCGCTGTCGAATTTCTTTTTATAGTTAAACTCCAGATTGTAACCTACAGATTTTTCTGCTTTTGTATTCTGCGTATCAATTGGCAGCAGTTTTTCTAAAGAATAGTCTACATTCTGCGCAGCAAGTGCATTAGGAACTTTATAGCCTAAACCAATTCCTCCTCTTGCAGCCCAGTGTTCATCAAAATGATAAATACCGGCAAGGCTCGGCAAAAAGAAACTACCGTACGTATTGGTAAAATCAGTACGGATTCCTGATTCTATGGTCGCTTTTTTTAACTTAGTGGTGTTCTGAAGAAAAATTCCGAAAGAATTATTCTCAAACGCCGGAATCTGAAAAGACTGAAAAGATTTAGGATTAAATTTGCTTCCCTGAAAATCTGCTCCTAAAACAAGCAGGGTATTTGTAAATGGCCGTGTATAGGTAAGTTCTGAGAAATAATTTTTCTGATTGGCGTTCAGAAAATTCTCATTGCTGGTGAAATCACGGTTAAAATCACTTAAGCTGTTTTTAAATTCAAGTTTAGAATTATTGCTGAAATTTTGCTGGTAAATAAGATCGAACGTATTTCTTTTAAGTATATTTTTTTCAAAATACTGATGGATGTTATCACCATTATTACGTATTACCTGCATATCGCCTCCGGTATTTTTATCGAAACTTCCTGTCCATCCTAGACTAATTACTGAACTTTCTGAAGGATAAAAGAATACTTCGGGATGCAAAACCAGAGAATTTGTTTTGGGTACATCAGAAAACCCGTCTTTATTTACGTCCTTTGCATTTTGTGATGTTATACCACCGAAGAAAACATATCCGAACCGATTCATTTTTTTGGAAGCAAACATATTTAAGTTTTTTTCGTCCAAAGTAGAATAATTTGCTAAAAATGTCAGTTCCTGTTTTGCAGTAGGCTTTCTTGAAATAATATTGACCAATCCTCCGATAGCTCCTCCTCCATATAATGTAGATGCGGAACCTTTTATGAGCTCTACCTGCTGCAAATCTAAAGGCGGAACAGAAAGAACGCCCAATCCTCCACTGAATCCATCGAATAAAGGCATTCCATCACGCAATATTTGGGTATACCTTCCATCAAGCCCCTGTATACGAATATTGGAATTACCGGAAACCGGACTGCTTTGCTGGATCTGTACTCCGGATATATCCCCTAAAATACTTCCTATTCCTGCAGGTTTTATTCCGCTTTCTTCATTCATTTCTTCTTTTCCCAGAACTTCTACCTTTTGAGGTGAATTTTCTATTTTCTGTCCAGTTCGGGAAGAAGCTACAATAGTAATTTCCTCTATCTCTTTTTCTTTATTCTGCAAAGTGTCTGCAACTTTCTGCTGTGCAGCAGCAAAGAAAGAAATTAATGCAGCAGCGAAGAATACTATTTTTTTCATTATCGGAATTTGATACAAAAATAAGAAACAATTATCACTATGTTAAGTTTTAAAATTAATTGTTAAAGTATTATTTAAAACTTTCCTTATAAAAAAATAACCGTCACTAAGGACGGTCATTTTTTATTTTTGTTATTTTTTACATAAAGTACTCCACTCCATTTTTAAAGATGTTGTGATAATTTGCGGTTGGAATATTTTTGAATAATCCCTCTGCAAAACGTTCCGGATGTCCCATTCTTCCGAAAATTTTTCCGCAAGGACTGGTGATCCCCTCAATTCCGAATAAAGAATTATTTGGATTAAAAGGCATTCCGTGAGCAATATTTCCTTCTAAGTCTAAATATTGAGTGGCAATTTGTCCGTTTTCATACAACTTCTGAATTTCCGCTTCCGAAGCCATGAAACGACCTTCCCCGTGAGAAATTGGAATCGTGAAAATCTGATCTTTCATTCCTTTCAACCAAGGCGATTCGTCATTTACGACTTTTACATTTACCATCTGGGAAATATGTCTTCTGATCGCGTTGTGAGCCAACGTTGGAGAATTTTCATCCAAATCTTTGATTCTTCCGTAAGGTAATAATCCGGACTTAACCAACGCCTGAAAACCGTTACAGATCCCGATAATCATTCCGTCTCTGTCGAGCAGTTCGTGAACGGCATTTCTCATCTTTTCGTTTTTTAAAACGTTAACGATGAATTTTGCAGAACCATCCGGTTCATCACCCGCAGAGAAACCTCCTGAGAAAGCTAAAATCTGGGAAGTTTTGATCTCCTCAACCCACGCATCAATACTTTCATCCAACAATTGGTGATTAATATTGATTAATGGTAAACTGCTGATTACAGCGCCTTCTTTTGCAAAAGCATTCAGTGTATCGTATTCGCAGTTTGTTCCCGGGAAAACCGGCGCAAATACTTTTGGCTGAGCGATTCCGTGTTTCTTAATGATGATATTTCTTAGGTTGACTGAATTTAATTTTTCATCGATTTCAACCGTTATTTTTTCTTTTTCAACTGTTGGGAAAAGATTTTCGAAGGTGTTGCTGTTGGAAGCGAGAAGCTGGAGGATGGAAGTTTGAAGATTGTTGATGGTTAAAACTTCGTCTGCAACAACTTTTCCGATCAATTGAAGATTTACAGAACTTAATTCTTCTTTAGATTCTATAATTAAGCTACCAATTCGCTTGCTGAGCAATGCCGAAGCATCATCTACTGTAATGTCAGCGCCCAATCTGTTTCCAAAGCTCATTTTTGCTAAAGCAACCGCAACTCCACCCTCTTTAACCGTTTTTACTGAAACGATTTTTCCTGCTTTAATATTTTCAAATATAAATTCATAAACATCTTTTAAAGCATAATAATTCGGAATTCCGTTTTCCTGAGCGATATGATTGAAGAAATATACTTTATTTCCTTCGTTTTTAAATTCAGGAGAAATAATATTTTTCTTTTCTCCGTTGGCACAAGCGAAAGAAATTAATGTTGGCGGCACATTCAGATCCTGATACGTTCCGCTCATTGAATCTTTACCTCCGATAGCCGCTAAACCGAAATTAATTTGCGCATCGTAAGCTCCCAAAAGTGAAGCCAAAGGTTTTCCCCACTTTTCAGGATTCTGACCCAATTTTTCAAAATATTCCTGAAAACTGAATCTGATATTTTTATAATCACCACCCATTGCAACAATCTTCGCAACACTTTCTACAACAGCGTAAGAAGCTCCCAACAAAGAATTCTGCTTAGAAATATCTGCATCGAATCCCCAACTCGCTAAAGAAACGGTTTCGATATCTTTAGCTCCGATAATTGGCAATGTCTGAACGCTTCCTTCCATCAAAGTCTGCTGGTATTTTCCACCTAAAGGCATCGCAACCGTAGTTGCCCCGATTGATGAATCGAACATTTCCAGCAATCCTTTTTGAGAAGCAACATTCTTATCGCTTAAATTTTTCAGGAAATTCTCTTCAGTAAATGCCTGAGTTTCTTCTTTCAGTTCATCAAGATGCGTAATTTTAACTTCCTGACTTTTTGAACAGCCATTCGTATCTAGAAACGCTCTTGAAAGATCCACAATTTTATCTCCTTTCCAGAACATCTGC
>NZ_JBBCQL010000118.1:0-13461 GCF_037149975.1 Chryseobacterium sp. VD8
AATTGCTGATGCTTGTGATAAAGATTCTGATAACGATGGTATTCCGGATGCGCTGGAAGATCTTAACGGAAACGGAAAATTTGAAGATGATGATGTGGATGGAAATAAACTGGTAATTTCAGAATTGGGAGACGGAATTTCAAGTTACCTTGATCTGGATTCTGATAATGACGGTATTTTAGATTTATTTGAATCAGGAATCCCGGCTTCGGTTATTGATCAGATTGATACAGATCATAATGGAGTAATTGATAGCGGTGTTGCGGTAGGAAATAACGGAATTGCAGATGTTCTTGAAACAGCACCGGATTCCGGAGTGATGAAATATCCTTTAAAAAATACAGACGGAGATGATAAACCAGACTTCGTGGATCTTAAATCCAATAATGTAGACTTCGATCTTTATACCATCGGTAAGGATAATCTGGATGATCTTGGAGAAGGATTTATTTCAAGAATAGATGATGCAGATGCAGATGGAATTCAGGCGGTTGTAGATACGGATCTTGTTAAAAAAGGTTCTCCGAATTCTCCTCTTTCTCCGTATTCCTCTGTAGCTAGAAACAGCGGTCTAACAGCAAAAGCATCTCTTGGAGAAGTAAAAACTGCTGCAAATGATGTTAAAGTATATCCTAATCCTGTAAAAGCAGGTGAAAATTTAAATGTAAAATCTAACGAAGAAGGTGTTTATACTTTGTTTTCAGCTCAGGGACAATTAATTAAATCAGGTAAATTCTCCGGAAATGCTGAAATCGGTACTTCTTCTTTACCTGTAGGAATGTATGTTATAAAAGTAGAAACAAAAACGACTGTAAAATCATATAAGGTCATCGTGAGGTAATTTCAATAAGTAAATAGTTTCTATACACAAGTCATCCGAAGGGGTGACTTGTGTTTTTGAAATTTTAATTATCTGAAAATTAATATTTTAATATTTTTTTTATTAATTTTATATATTGACAGATTAAAGTTTAAAATATTTTTAGTTCTGAAAAATATATATTGTAATAGAATTAATTATTCTGTTCAGTATTTTAAATACAGCTAAATCTTAGGTTATAATAATTAATTTTAAGATTAAGTTTTTTTTATTAAGGGCGGGTCATCCATATTTTGGATGACCTTTTTTATTTTCAATGAAATAATTAACATCTTCAAAATGAAGTTGTTTTATTTGTATATGAAAATAAAATGTTGTAGATTTGCAGTCTCTTTTGGCGCGAATAATTGTTTGTAAATCTATAAAATATTGAATATCACCTCTTTCATGGAAATGAAGAGGATTTCGTGTGTATAGATACTGCGGCTGTTCTGCCTCAAAAGTAATAAAAATATTTTGCATTACGCTGTGAAAAGATATACCAGTGTTGCAGTTAGGAATAAGATTCTGAGAATCAAGAGAAAAAAATATAAGACTATTTCTAATAGCGCCAACATTACAAGGTCTTTTGGAACTTTTCTCTTCTCAAACTCTTTTTTCTGATATTTTTTAATGAATCAAAATATTTTTTAACCTTTCTTAAAAGTTTTATGAGTAAAACAACACCTACAACTAGGGGAAATCAGAGAGTGAATTTCTCTTCAGCGAAAGGAAAAATCATTACTCCGGACTTTCTGGATATCCAGATTGAGTCTTTTAGTGAATTTTTCCAGCTTGATACGCTTCCTGAAGACAGAAAAAATGAAGGTCTTTACAAGACTTTTCAGGAAAATTTCCCGATTACCGATTCCAGAAACCAATTCGTGTTGGAATTTTTGGATTATCTGGTAGATTCTCCACGTTATTCAATCGATGAGTGTGTGGAAAGAGGTCTAACGTATTCCGTTCCTCTTAAAGCAAGACTTAAATTGTATTGTACAGACCCTGAACACGAGGATTTCCAGACTGTGGTTCAGGATGTATACTTAGGTCCGGTTCCTTACATGACGCCGTCTGGTTCATTCATTATCAATGGAGCAGAGCGTGTAATCGTAACTCAGTTACACAGATCTCCGGGTGTATTCTTCGGACAGACTTACCACGCAAACGGAACTAAACTTTATTATTCAAGAATTATCCCTTTCAAAGGATCTTGGATGGAATTTACGACAGATATCAACAGCGTAATGTACGCGTATATCGACCGTAAGAAAAAATTACCATTAACCACTTTATTAAGAGCGATCGGATATGAATCTGATAAGGATATCCTTCAGATCTTCGACCTTGCTGAAGAAGTGAAAGTTTCTAAAGCTGCCCTTAAAAAAGTAGAAGGGAGAACATTGGCTGCGAGAGTATTGAACACTTGGTTCGAAGATTTCGTAGACGAAGATACCGGTGAGGTTGTTTCTATCGAAAGAAACGAAATCATCTTAGACAGAGAAACGATTCTTGAAAAAGAACATTTAGATCTTATTCTTGATGCGGGTGTGAAATCAATCCTGATTCACAAAGAAAACAGCAACGAGTTCTCTATCATCCAGAATACATTACAGAAAGACCCTACAAACTCTGAGAAAGAGGCAGTAGAGTACATCTATCGTCAGTTAAGAAACGCAGATCCGCCAGATGAGGAAACAGCAAGAGGAATCATTGAAAAATTATTCTTCTCTGAGCAAAGATATTCATTAGGTGAAGTAGGACGTTACAGACTAAACAAAAAGTTAGGTCTAAACATTCCTACGACAACTGAGGTTCTTACGAAAGAGGATATCATTGCGATTGTAAGACACTTAATCGAACTTGTAAACTCTAAAGCTGAGGTTGATGATATCGACCACTTATCAAACAGAAGAATTAAAACTGTTGGTGAGCAATTGGCAGGACAGTTCGGGGTAGGTCTTTCAAGAATTGCAAGAACAATCAAGGAAAGAATGAACGTTAGAGATAACGAAATCTTTACTCCGCTTGATCTTGTTAACGCGAAAACATTAACATCAGTAATCAACTCGTTCTTTGGTACCAACCAGCTTTCTCAGTTCATGGACCAGACCAACCCACTATCGGAAATCACGCACAAGCGTAGACTTTCTGCATTAGGACCTGGTGGTTTATCAAGAGAAAGAGCAGGTTTTGAGGTTCGAGACGTTCACCATACGCACTACGGAAGAATTTGTCCGATTGAAACTCCGGAAGGACCAAACATCGGTTTGATTTCATCTTTAGGTATTTATGCGAAAATTAACAGACTTGGTTTCATCGAAACTCCGTACAGAAAAGTAGAAAATGGTAAAATCGAGCTTAATGCAGATCCTATCTACTTAAATGCAGAAGACGAGGAATCTAAAGTTATTGCTCAGGCTAACGTTGAATTGAGCGACAACGGTGAATTCGAAACAGACAGAATTATTGCAAGATTAGATGGTGACTATCCTGTAGTTGAGCCATCTCAGGTAGATCTTATCGATGTTGCACCAAACCAGATTTCTGGTATCTCCGCTTCATTAATCCCTTTCTTGGAGCATGATGATGCGAACCGTGCGTTGATGGGATCGAACATGATGCGTCAGGCAGTTCCTTTATTGAAACCACAGGCTCCGATCGTAGGTACAGGGCTTGAGCAGCAGGTTGCAAGAGATTCAAGAATCTTAATTAACGCTGAAGGTACAGGTACTGTAGAGTATGTAGATGCCGACAGAATCGTTATTAAATATGAAAGAAGCGAAGACGAAGATTTAGTACAATTCGAGTCTGCTACTAAAACATATAACTTAACTAAGTTCAGAAAAACCAACCAGAGTACTACCATTACCCTAAGACCAAACGTAAGAGTAGGTGATGTAGTGGAAAAAGGACAGGTACTTTGCGACGGTTATGCTACTGAAAAAGGAGAATTGGCTCTTGGTAGAAACTTAGTGGTTGCGTTCATGCCTTGGAAAGGATACAACTTCGAGGATGCGATCGTAATCAACGAAAAAGTAGTTCGTGAAGACTGGTTTACTTCAATCCACGTAGATGAATATTCTTTGGAAGTTCGTGATACCAAATTAGGTATGGAAGAATTGACAGCAGATATTCCGAACGTTTCTGAAGAAGCTACTAAAGATCTTGACGAGAACGGTATGATCAGAATCGGTGCTGAAGTGAAGCCTGGAGATATTATGATTGGTAAAATAACTCCAAAAGGTGAATCTGACCCGACTCCTGAAGAAAAACTTCTTAGAGCGATCTTCGGTGACAAAGCCGGTGATGTAAAAGATGCTTCATTGAAAGCAGATTCTTCATTAAGAGGTGTTGTGATCGACAAAAAATTGTTCTCAAGAAACATCAAAGATAAAAAGAAGAGAACTGAAGAAAAACTTAAGCTTGAAGAAATTGAAAACACTTACAAGGCTAAGTTTGATGATTTGAGAAACACTTTAATTGAAAAATTAAATACCCTTGTAAGCGGTAAAACTTCTCAGGGCGTGAAAAACGACCTTGATGAAGAAATCATCGGTAAAGGGGTTAAGTTCACTCACAAATTATTGACTTCAGTTGAAGATTATGTAAACGTTAGCGGTTCAGACTGGACAGTTGATAACGATAAAAATGAATTAATCAAACAGTTAATTCACAACTACAAAATCAAGTACAACGATATTCAGGGGGTTAAAAACCGTGAGAAATTTGCAATTTCAATCGGAGACGAATTACCTGCAGGGATCATGAAGTTGGCTAAAGTGTACATCGCTAAGAAACGTAAACTGAATGTAGGAGATAAAATGGCGGGTCGTCACGGTAACAAAGGTATCGTTTCGAGAATCGTTCGTGAAGAAGATATGCCATTCCTTGAAGACGGAACACCGGTAGATATCGTATTGAATCCACTTGGGGTACCTTCGCGTATGAACATCGGTCAGATCTATGAAACAGTTCTTGGATGGGCTGGTCAGAAATTAGGATTGAAGTTCGCGACACCAATTTTCGACGGAGCTAGCTTAGATCAGATTACAGAATACACTGAGAAAGCAGGTCTTCCTAAATTCGGTCACACTCACCTTTATGATGGGGGTACCGGAGAAAGATTTACTCAGGCTGCAACAGTAGGGGTAATCTATATGTTGAAACTTGGGCACATGGTTGATGATAAAATGCACGCACGTTCTATCGGTCCGTACTCATTGATTACTCAGCAGCCGTTAGGAGGTAAAGCTCAGTTCGGAGGTCAGAGATTCGGAGAGATGGAGGTTTGGGCACTTGAAGCATTCGGTGCATCAAATATCCTGAGAGAGATCCTTACCGTGAAGTCGGATGACGTTATTGGTAGAGCGAAAACTTACGAAGCTATTGCAAAAGGTGAATCAATGCCTGAACCAGGTATTCCGGAATCATTCAATGTACTGCTTCACGAGCTACAAGGTCTTGGATTAGACGTAAGACTAGAGGAATAATTTTAAATTTTAAATTATAAATGCTGAATGGAAACATTCGGAAATTAATCTAAAATCTAAAATCTAAAATTTAAAATCTAACAAATGTCAAATAAAAATAAATCAAGTAGATTTAATAAAATAACCATCGGTTTAGCTTCACCGGAATCGATTCTTCAGGAATCGAGAGGGGAGGTTCTTAAGCCGGAAACTATTAACTACAGAACGCATAAGCCTGAAAGAGACGGTTTGTTCTGTGAAAAAATCTTCGGTCCTGTAAAGGATTACGAATGTGCTTGTGGTAAATACAAGAGAATTCGTTACAAAGGGATCGTTTGTGACCGTTGTGGAGTAGAAGTTACGGAGAAAAAAGTACGTAGAGAGAGAATCGGACATATCAATCTGGTAGTTCCAATTGCTCACATTTGGTATTTCCGTTCTTTACCAAACAAAATTGGTTACCTTTTAGGAATTCCTTCCAAGAAATTGGATATGATCATCTACTACGAAAGATATGTAGTGATCCAGCAGGGTATTGCTAAAAAACTAGACGGTTCTGATTTCGAAAATATGGAGTTCTTAACTGAAGAAGAGTACCTTGATATCATGGAAACTCTTCCGATTGAGAACCAGTATCTTGATGATTCTGATCCGAACAAATTCATCGCTAAGATGGGTGCGGAAGCGGTTGAAGAATTATTAAAAAGAATCGATCTTGATGCATTGTCTTTCGACCTGAGACACAAAGCACACAACGAAGGTTCAAAACAAAGAAGAACTGAGGCTTTAAAAAGATTGAACGTTGTAGAAGCATTAAGAGGTGCTAATACAAGAATGATCAACAAGCCTGAGTGGATGATTATGCGTGTGCTTCCGGTTATCCCGCCAGAACTAAGACCATTGGTTCCGTTGGATGGTGGACGTTTCGCTACTTCCGATTTGAATGACCTTTACAGAAGAGTTATTATCAGAAATAACCGTTTGAAGAGATTGTTGGAGATTAAAGCTCCGGAAGTAATCTTAAGAAACGAGAAGCGTATGCTTCAGGAATCAGTAGATTCATTATTCGATAATACAAGAAAATCTTCAGCAGTAAAATCTGAATCAAACAGACCATTGAAATCACTTTCAGATTCATTGAAAGGGAAGCAGGGTCGTTTCCGTCAGAACTTATTAGGAAAAAGGGTAGATTACTCTGCGCGTTCCGTAATTGTTGTAGGTCCGAACTTGCAGCTTCACGAGTGTGGTATTCCTAAAGATATGGCTGCGGAACTTTACAAACCGTTCATCATTAGAAAACTAATTGAAAGAGGAATTGTAAAAACAGTAAAATCTGCAAAGAGAATTATCGATAGAAAAGAGCCGGTAGTTTATGATATCCTTGAAAATGTGATGAAAGGTCACCCTGTTCTACTGAACAGAGCACCTACGCTTCACAGACTGGGTATTCAGGCTTTCCAGCCTAAGATGATCGAAGGTAAGGCAATTCAGCTGCACCCGTTGGTAACAACAGCATTCAACGCCGATTTCGACGGTGACCAGATGGCGGTACACTTACCGTTAGGTCCTGAAGCGATCCTTGAAGCGCAGTTATTAATGCTAGGTTCTCAAAACATCTTAAACCCTGCAAACGGTTCTCCAATTACAGTACCTTCTCAGGACATGGTTCTTGGTCTTTATTTCATGACCAAAGAATTGAGTTCTACAGAAGATATGAAAGTAAAAGGTGAAGGTTTGGCTTTCTATTCTCCTGAAGAAGCTGAAATCGCTTATGCTGAGGGTAGAGTATCTTTAAATGCTAAAGTAAGATGTAGACTTCCTGTAAAAGAAGACGGACAAATCGTTACTAGATTAATCGAAACTTCTGTTGGTAGAATTTTATTCAACCAGATTGTACCGAAGCAGGTAGGTTATATTAATGAACTTCTTACGAAGAAATCATTAAGAAACGTTATCGGTAAGATCCTTGCAGATACAGATTTCCCTACAACTGTGAAGTTCCTGGATGCAATGAAAGACTTAGGATATTCAAACGCATTCAAAGGAGGTCTTTCTTTCTCATTAGGAGACATCGTGGTTCCTGTTGAGAAAAAGCAGATGATTGCACAATCAATTGAAACTGTAGACGAAATTAGAGCTAACTATAACATGGGTCTAATTACAGATACAGAACGTTATAACCAGGTAATCGACGTTTGGACAAATACCAACGCAGGATTAACGGAAATGATCATGAGCAGAATGAAAACTGACCAAGGTGGTTTCAACTCTGTATACATGATGCTTGATTCCGGAGCGAGGGGTTCTAAAGAACAGATCCGTCAGTTATCAGGGATGAGAGGTTTGATGGCAAAACCGCAAAAAGCTGGTTCTACCGGTGCGGAGATCATCGAAAACCCTATCCTTGCAAACTTTAAAGAAGGTCTTTCAATTCTAGAATACTTTATCTCTACCCACGGTGCCCGTAAAGGTCTTGCGGATACCGCTCTTAAGACTGCCGATGCAGGATACTTAACGAGAAGATTGGTAGACGTTGCACAGGATGTTATCGTTACAGAAGACGACTGTGGAACGCTGAGAGGTACAGAAGTTACCGCACTTAAGAAAAATGACGAGATTGTTGAAAGAATTTCAGAAAGAATCTTAGGTAGAGTATCATTACATAATATTTATGATCCTGAAACTGACGAATTAATTGCAGAAGCAGATCAGGTAATCACTGAATCATTCGCGAAGAGAATTGAAGAAGCTGGATTAGAAGCAGTTGAAGTTCGTTCGCCACTTACTTGTGAGGCTAAAAAAGGGATCTGTGCAAAATGCTACGGTAGAAACTTGGCAACAGGTAAAATGATTCACATGGGTGAAGCGGTAGGTGTAATTGCAGCACAATCCATTGGGGAACCGGGAACTCAGCTTACGTTGAGAACTTTCCACCAGGGGGGGACTGCAGGAAACGTATCAGAAAACCCGTCAATTGTTGCAAGAAGAGACGGTATCGTTGAAATGGACGAGGTAAGAACAATTACTTCTGAAGATGAAAACGGTAATACTGCTGAAGTGGTAGTTTCCCGTTCAACAGAATTCAGATTAGTTGCTGATAACGAGTCAAGAACTCCGTTAATGGTAGCTAACGTACCTTACGGTTCCATATTATCTGTAAAACCGGGTGATAAGGTGAAGAAGGGCGATGTAATCTGTAAGTGGGATCCGTATAACGCGGTTATCATTGCAGAAACTGCCGGTAAGGTAGAATATGAAGACATCATCCAAGGGGTTTCATTCCAGTTGGAGATTGATGAACAGACAGGATTTGAAGAGAAAGTAATCTCTGAATCCAGAAATAAGAAAGCCGTACCAACCTTGAAGGTGGTAGATTCTAAAGGGGTTGAGCAGAAAGCATACAACTTACCGGTAGGAGCCCACTTAATGGTAAACGATGGTGAAAAAATTAAGGCTGGTAAAGTCTTAATCAAAATCCCGAGAAAATCTGCAAAAGCAGGGGATATCACCGGAGGTCTTCCGAGAGTTACCGAATTATTCGAAGCAAGAAACCCTTCGAACCCGGCGGTTGTAACAGAAATCGATGGGGTAGTTTCTTACGGAAAAATCAAGAGAGGTAACCGTGAATTGATCGTTGAAGCTAAAACAGGAGAGAGAAAAATTTATTTAGTTAAATTATCTAACCAGATTTTAGTACAGGAAAATGACTTCGTAAGAGCTGGTTCACCACTTTCTGACGGTTCTATTACTCCGGACGATATCTTAAGAATCAAAGGTCCAACTGCGGTTCAGGAATATTTAGTAAACGAAATTCAGGAAGTTTACCGTTTACAAGGGGTAAAAATCGACGACAAGCACTTCGAAATCATTGTAAGACAGATGATGACGAAAGTATCTATCGTTGACGGAGGTGATACTCAATTCCTTGAAGGTGCTCTTGAACACAAGTATGATTTCTTGGAAGAGAATAACAGAGTATTCGGTCTTAAAGTAGTAGTTGATGCCGGAGATTCTAAAGTATTCCTGCCGGGACAGATGATTACTGCAAGAGAATTAAGAGACGAAAACTCCAAACTGAAGCGTGAAGATTTAGCTTTAGTAGAAGTAAGAGAAGCTTTACCGGCTACAGCAACTCCTGTATTGCAGGGGATCACAAGAGCTGCTCTTCAGACAAAATCCTTCATGTCTGCAGCATCGTTCCAGGAAACGACTAAAGTTCTTAACGAAGCAGCAGTTGCAGGTAAAGTAGATGATCTTAACGGTCTTAAAGAAAATGTAATTGTAGGACACAGAATTCCTGCAGGTACAGGTCTTAAAGAATATCAGAATGTGATCGTAGGTTCTAAAAAAGAATTCGAAGATCTTAACTAAAAATAATGATTCGGAAATTTGAGGTTTGAATTTATTTTTATATTTTCACAACCTCAAAATTTCGAATAAAAAAATATTTTATAACAATGGACAACAATCAAAATCCACAAGACGGAAACATCAACATCGAATTAAACGAAATGGTAGCAGCTGGAATCTATGCTAATTTAGCTTTAGTAAACCACTCTCCATCTGAGTTTGTAGTAGATTTCATCCAGTTAATGCCGGGAGTACAGCAGGCGAAAGTAAGATCAAGAGTTATTCTTGCTCCGCTTCACGCAAAAAGAGTACTTTCTGCTCTTCAGCAAAATATTGCTAATTATGAGCAGCAATTTGGAGAAATTAAAGAAGTTGAACCTTTCGTATTAGGAGGAAACAACGTAAACGCTTAAGATTTACTCTAAAAAATAAAAGAATGCCTCAATTTTTATTGAGGCATTTTTTATAACCCTATTTAACATAATAATTGATTTTGCTTTTTTTATTGAATTATTTTACATAATTTATAAATTTTTATAATATTATTTGTGCATATGATTTATATTTGTAAAAAATGTAAAAATGAAACGATATACTATTCTTGGCATTATGTTATGCATAACCGGAAATATATATGCACAAGATAAAACGCTTCAGGCAAATCAAAAGCATCTTCAGGCATTATACTCCAAATATCAGAAAAACTTAAAAAAACAGCATAAATTATCGAAGTCTGCGGGAATTCCACCTAATCCTTATAACGAAGAAGATTTCAAGAGAACGATGGATCCTGTAACGGGTGAAAATAATTTTGGTTCTCTTGCAAAGCTGAGTGAAGAAATTGCTCAGGGGAAATATGCGCCAACTGCTCCTATGTCTTTTATTAACAGAGGAGGATCTTCTACCAATAAGATCGTTAACGAACCATGGATTGAAAGAGGACCGTACAGTGTAGGCGGAAGAACGCGTGCTATTATGTATGATCCGAATGATCCTACAGGAAAGAGAGTGTTTGCGGGAGGTGTTTCAGGAGGACTTTGGGTAAATCAGGATCCTTCGGTAAGTACAAACGAATGGACTCCAATAAGCACATTCTGGGCGAATACTTCTATATCATCCATTGCTTATGATCCAAATAATCCACAAATAATATACGTGGGAACGGGAGAGTCCTGTACTGCGGATGCAATAGGTTCAGGAATATGGAAATCCATTAACGGAGGAAGTACATGGACGCAGATTTTTACCATTACTCCAACCTATTCCGGTAACGTAAGAAGCGGAAATTTTTACATCAATGATATCAAAGTAAGAAACAATGGAGGAGTTTCGGAAGTTTATGCCGGAGTAAGCGGTAATTATAACGACGGAGCATTTCAGGGTTTAAGTCAGGCAGGATTGTATAAATCTACCGACGGAGGTGCTACCTTTACAAAAAATACAAGTTTACTGGCACTTAATACCACTACCAATACAACCAGTACAACGGGCTATTCTATTCAGCAGATAGAAATTGGAGCAGACAATTCAGTTTGGGTGTCTACAAGATCTTCAAGATATTCTAATATAGATTCAGGAGGAAGAATTTTAAAATCTGCGGATGGAAATACTTTCAGTGTAGTTTACAATGTTGGAAATTCCGGTGCGAGAGTTAATTTTACACTTTCCAGAACAGATGCCAATAAAGTTTACGCACTTATGCAGGGAGCGAACAGTACTTCTGAACCTGTTCGTATTGCGAGATCTACGGATGGAGGAACAACATGGCAGGCAACAAATGATGCCACTCCGGTTATCACGCTTCCGACAGCAACAGATACAGGAATTCCGGCAAACGATTTTACAAGAGGACAGTCTTTCTATGATCTTATTATTGCTACCGATCCTCTGGATGATAATACAGTTTATATAGGAGGAGTTGATCTGTACAAATCTACAAACGGAGCAGCAAACTGGACGCAGATTTCAAAATGGTCTAACAACAATAACATGGCTGCGTTACAGGTTTCGCAGGTACACGCAGATCAGCATGAAATAGTTTTTAACCCTTTTAATAACTATTCTACCAATCAGATGATGTTTGGAAATGATGGGGGAATTTATTTTGCGGCAAATAAAAACACTATTGCAACCACATCAGGTTTTGCTGCAAGAAACACAAGATACAACGTTACCCAGTTTTATACTGCTATGCTGAATCCTATTAAAACACCTTCTAATGAAGAACTTTTAGCAGGAGCTCAGGATAATGGTTCCTGGTGGTTATATGGCGCTCCACAGACGAATAATTTCTTAACAAGTCAGTCAGCAACATCAGGAGACGGAATGTATACCGAATATGACGATCAGGATAATTATGAAATTGCAAGTTATGTGTACAATAATCACTATCTGTTAACGAGCAGTACTTATTATCTTATCTCCAGTGCCAACAGAAATGCTTACGGGCATTTCGTGAACGAAATTGCTTTGGACAGAGTTAATAATGTATTCTATTCTTACCGTTCAGGGCTAACTATATTCAGAACAGGTGGATTGTCTGCCACATCAACTACATTTACTAATGATGTAGTGACTGTGGGAACTGCACAGACAAACGAGCAGATTTCATGGATGAAGGTTTCTCCTTATACAACAGCTTCTACAACACTATTTGTAGGAACTAATTTAGGAAGAATTATCAAGGTTACAAATGCAAATACGACATCGTATGCGTCTACTGTACTTACAACACCCGCTGCGGGAACCATTTCTGATATCGAATTCGGAAAAAATGAAAATGAGATTATGGTAACATTATCCAACTATAATCTTACAAGTGTATTCTTTTCTACAGACGGAGGAACAACTTGGCAAAATAAAGAAGGAAATCTTCCTGACATGCCGGTAAGAACAATTCTTGGAAATCCTGATGACGCTAATGAAGTAATCCTTGGAACAGAAATGGGAGTGTGGGGAACTACCAATTTCCTTTCTGCATCGCCAACCTGGTCTTCTATCAGTGGAAATATCGGAAATGTAAGAGTTACAAATTTAGATTACAGACCTACAACAAGAACCGTTTTGGTTTCTACCTATGGAAGAGGAGCATGGACTACTCAGAATACAACCGTTACTTTAGCCACTGGCGATGTAAAAAGTAAAAACAACGAAACAAGAATATACCCTAACCCTTCAAAAGGGATTTCACACATAAGATTTGATTCTGCTAAATACAATACAGTAGATATCAGTATCTTTGATGCTTCAGGAAGACTGGTTTACAGCAAAAAGAATGTGAAATCTGATGAAGAATTCGGTCAGAGATTAACTCCGGGGAATTACATCCTGAAAGCAGAATCCAAAGGAACAGTTGTATACAGCGGAAACTATCTGGTTTTAGGGAAAGTAAATGATGACGGAGATGACGATTAAAAAATGAACAATCAGCTATTGATAATTATATTTTGGATACTGGCGTTTTCCTGTAAAGCGCCGGTTTCCTCATTTTATCAGGGTAATGTAACTTTAGTTTCTGCGGAAAAAACAGAATGGTCCGGCGGAAGACCTGGTGTAAGAGGAATTTTATACACTGTAGCTTTAAAATTAAAAAACAGTAAAGATCGTATTACTGTAAAATCTTTCAAAGCTGAAGGCAATGTGTTGAAGTTTGCACAGTCTGTTTCAGGAAATACAATAACTGTAAAAGGTAACTTTCAAAAACCGGACGAGATCAATAATCTGGAATATTCACCTTCCGGATCTGCAGTTGTAAAATCTGAAAAAACGATTTCTTCAAAC
>NZ_JBBCQL010000119.1:0-13324 GCF_037149975.1 Chryseobacterium sp. VD8
AGCCAGAACCAGATAGCGGTTATTGCTAAAGCCTTGGGACATCCTGCTAGAATTGCTATTATCGAGTATTTGTTGAAGGTCAATACTTGTATAACTGGAGACATTGTGAATGAATTACCGTTAGCACAGCCAACTGTATCACAACATTTAAAAGAACTGAAAAACGCAGGATTGATAAAAGGAAGCATTGAAGGTAATTCAGTTTGTTATTGTATTGACGAAAATACTTTTGACATATTGAAAGAGTATTTTTCAAAAATAATCTTTACGGTAACTAACCAAAAATGTTGTTAAGAAAATGGAAATTGCTTTCATTATATCATCGATATTATTGATCAGCTATTCACTACTGGCAGTATTTGATGGTGTATTCTTACACCTATATAAATATCGCCTCTATCAACATGAAGAAAGTCGTTTTGAACATCTTACACATACAATAAGAGCCTTATTATTTACGGGTATTTTAATCTCTCTATTCATCAATATTGAAAACAACAATTTGTTTTTATTAGGCTGCATTTTGATTGCAGTTGATATTATCACCTTGTTGGTCGATGCCTATGTTGAAAAAGATAGTAGAGCATTTATGGGAGGGTTGCCAAGATGGGAATATATTGTTCACCTTTTGGTAAATGGTTTCCACTTCGCGGCTATCGCTGTTTTTTTAGTGATTAAAATAAATATAAATGCTGATGGCATCAGTTTAACTGAAAATTTTCAGCAGATAGAAAACTATCAAACTTTCAAGATCATAGCATTGAATCTTTTACCGGGTGCAATTATCATAAGCCTTTTGCATATTATGGTTTATAGTCCGAAATTCAATTATTACTTTAAAAAGATACAGCTCAAATGCTGTTAAAAAAATTTGTCAACAAATATCGCAATATTGCATTATAACTATAAAATATTAAAACAATGAAATTATCAGAAATCAAAGAAATTCTTCCAACATTAGAAAATGTTGAATTTCAGTTAGAAAATGGAACATTTGTACCTGAACATTTCCATGTTACAGAAGTTGGTCAGATCAATAAAAAGTTCATTGACTGTGGTGGTGTAATCCGTGACGAAAAAGCTGTAAACTTTCAGCTTTGGAATGCGGATGATTATGAACATCGTTTAAAACCAGGTAAGTTGTTAAACATTATCAGACTTTCTGAGGAGAAATTAGGAATCGAAGATTCGGAGATCGAAGTTGAATATCAAAGTGATACCATCGGTAAATATGATCTGGAGTTTAACGGAAAAACATTTGTGTTGAAAAGCAAAACAACAGCATGCCTTGCCCAGGACGCTTGTGGTATTCCATCAGAAAAGCAAAAGAAAAACCTTTCTGAGTTAACGGTAAATCAGAGCAATACATGTACACCCGGAGGTGGTTGTTGCTAACTATCCGAAGAATGTAATATATAACTTCTAAACAGTATTAAAATCCGATGGAAGAAATTTTTGATGTTATTGTTATTGGAGGGGGACAGAGTGCCTTAGCTTGTGGATATTATCTGAGACGAGCAAAACTGAAATATATTATACTGGATAAACAGGCTGTTCCAGGTGGTGCATGGCTCCATACCTGGGATAGTCTGACTCTTTTTTCTCCCAGAGAATACAGTTCATTACCGGGTTGGCTAATGCCTAAATCTGAACATCAGTTTCCGCTAAGACAAGAAGTAATTGATTACTTGGGCAAGTATGAAGACCATTATCAACTGAATGTTCAAAGGAGTACTGAAGTTACTGAAATTAAAAAAAATGAAGGTTTATTTTACGTTCATACTCTTCAAGGGATTTTTAAAACCAAAACAGTTATTTCAGCAACCGGAACTTGGGAGAATCCATTTATTCCAACGATTGATGGAATAGAAGATTATAAAGGTTTACAGATACATTCGGGAAAATATAAGAACCCTGAAAAATTTATCGGACTGAAAACATTAGTAGTAGGCGAAGGTAATTCAGGCGCACAGATTGTTGCAGAGCTTTCAAAAGTTACCACTGTAAAATGGTCAACCAAAAAGGAGCCTGAATTTTTACCTGATGATGTAGATGGTTATTATTTATTCACTGTTGCCTCTGCCCGATACAAGGCGGAAAAAGAAGGAAAACCGTTTGATTCATCGCAATACAATTTAGGTAATATCGTAATGGTTCCAACCGTTAAGGAGGCTAAACAAAGAGGCGTATTTGTATCAAGTGGTACATTCCATCAGCTATACGATAAAGGGGTAATCTGGTATAATGGTGAAAAAGAGGAATTTGATGCTATTATTTGGTGCACAGGTTTCGGTTACAATACCTCTTATCTTAAATCACTTATAGAAACGGATGAAAAGGGCATTGCAAAAACTACAGAAAGCAAGTCCTTAGAAGTGACCGGACTATGGCTTGTAGGATATGGCAACTGGACTGGTTACGCCTCTGCAACATTAATAGGGGTAAACAGAATAGCAAAACAGACCATTGCTGAAATCGAAGAATTTTTAAACCAACAAAACTAAAATGAAAATTGCATTATTCAGTGATATTCACGCAAATTTACCGGCACTGGAAGCTTTCTTTAAAGATGTCGAATTCCGTGATCCGGATAGTATTTACTGTTTAGGAGATCTTGTAGGTTACAATATTTGGCCCAACGAGGTGGTCAATGAGATCCGGAAGAGGAAAATACCAACCATTGCCGGAAATTATGATTTTGGCATTGGGCGTATGAGCAACGAATGTGGTTGTGCCTATAAAACTGACGGTGAAAAAGACAATGGTAACATTTCCATTTCTTTTACAAACTCCATTATGATGGACGATGAACGCTCCTATCTGCGAACACTTCCTGCACACATCAAAGTTGAGTTCCAGCTTAATGAAGACAAATTAAATCTTCTATTAGTACATGGCAGCCCAAGAAAAATCAATGAATATCTGTTTGAAGACCGGGAGGAAAAAAGCATGCTCAGGATCATGGAGCAAGCGGATGCGGATATTATGTGTTTTGGACATACCCATAAGCCATATCATCGCATTTTAAATTCAGGTACTGAGGATCTTCCGCATTATCGCCATGCAGTTAATATCGGTTCTGTTGGAAAACCAAAAGATAATGATGTGCGGGGAGGCTATGTTATGTTAACGATCAATGACAATAGTTCTGTGCTTAATAAAGACAGTATCAAAGTTGAATTTATTCGATTTGATTATGATATTGAAAAAGCGGCACAAGCAGTTGAAAACAGCCCACTACCTAATGAATATGCAGAAAATTTAAGAAGAGGCTATTAATTTTAGAATTTAGAAATGAACCAAACACTTGTAAAAAATATCGAAGCACTCTCAGCTGGTACGATATCAGAAGAACGAAAAATAGTTTTGCAACCTTTAGTTGATTATGTGCAGAGGAAAATAGAAACTGACCAGACGATCCGTTTAAATTTCATCTGTACCCATAACAGTAGAAGAAGTCATTTATCGCAGATCTGGGCGCAGACTATGGCTTATCATTTTGACGTTAAGAACGTATATTGCTATTCAGGTGGCACTGAGGCAACAGCGATGTTTCCGAAAGTAGCAGAAACGTTAAGTAACCAAGGTTTTCAGATCCAAAAACTTAGCGAGAACGAAAACCCTGTCTATGCAGTAAAGTACGCACAAAATGAAGCTGCTGTAATCTGTTTCTCCAAAGAATATAACAATGACTTTAATCCAAAAAATGAATTCGGAGCAATTATGACCTGTAATAATGCGGATGAAGGCTGTCCGATTGTGTTTGGAGCAGAGGATAGATTTCCAATAAAATACGATGATCCCAAAGCTTCTGACAATACCCCGGAACAAACTCAGGTCTACGCAGAAAGAAGTTTACAGATAGCATCAGAAATGCTTTATGTCTTTTCACAATTAAAGAAATAATATGGATATAATTTCATTTGGTAAAGAACAGTTTAGGGAAATTGCTGAAATCTATAGACAGGGCCTTGAAACTGGAAATGCGACTTTTGAAACCTCAGTTCCCAATTGGGAAGATTGGGACAAAAGTAAATTAGAGCATAGCCGTTTTGCTGCTGTCATTGACAATATCATAGTGGGATGGGCAGCGTTATCTGCGGTTAGTGATCGCTGTGTATATGGCGGAGTGGCTGAAGTGAGCATTTACATTTCCAATGACCACAAAGGAAAAGGAATAGGAAAAGCCCTGATGACAAAATTGATAACGGAAAGTGAGATCCATGGAATTTGGACATTACAAAGTGGAATGTTTCCAGAAAATGAAGCTCCAATAGCTCTTCATAAGAGTACGGGATTTAGAATAATAGGTCACCGTGAAAAAATCGGAAAGCTTGGAGATACCTGGCGTGACACAGTAATCATGGAAAGAAGAAGTAAAACAATAGGATTAAATTAAAATAGTATGCAACCAAAATTAAAATTTCTTGATAGATACCTAACCTTATGGATATTTCTTGCTATGGCCATCGGCGTGGGCTTAGGTTTCTTATTCCCTGGTATTTCAAAGGTAACAGATTCCTTATCCATGGGTACAACCAATATCCCATTAGCAATTGGATTGATCTTAATGATGTACCCTCCACTAGCTAAAGTGGACTATTCCCTTTTACCGACTGCCTTTAAGGATAAAAAGGTAATTAGTATTTCACTATTGCTAAATTGGGTTATAGGACCAATTTTAATGTTTGTTCTAGCCATTTTATTTTTGAGAAATGAGCCAGACTATATGATAGGATTAATCCTTATCGGATTAGCAAGATGTATCGCTATGGTCATCGTATGGAATGATTTAGCAAAAGGAAATAGAGAATATGCTGCTCTTCTGGTAGCTTTAAACAGTATCTTTCAGGTATTTACCTACAGTTTTTTTGTCTGGTTATTTATCAATGTTCTGCCTGGTAAATTAGGTCTTGCTAATTTCAATGTCAGCGTATCCATGAAAGATGTTACAGAAAGTGTACTTATTTATCTTGGTATTCCTTTTCTAGCCGGATTCTTAAGCAGATACATTCTAGTAAAGTCAAAAGGGATCGAATGGTATAATAGAAAATTTGTTCCAAGAATTTCCCCGATTACATTGTATGCTTTGTTATTCACGATTGTTTTAATGTTCAGCTTGAAAGGTGAAAAAATCGTAGAGCTTCCAATGGACGTAATCAAAGTTGCCATACCATTGATAATCTATTTTATCCTAATGTTCTTCGTTAGTTTCTTTGTAAACAAATCCTTAAAAGTACCTTACGACAAAAATGCATCTATTGCCTTTACAGCGACAGGGAATAATTTTGAGCTGGCCATAGCGGTTGCGATTGCTGTATTTGGTATTAATTCTCCACAAGCTTTTGTTGGTGTCATTGGACCTTTAGTGGAAGTTCCTGTACTCATACTACTGGTCAGAGCAAGTCTGTGGCTGAAGAAAAAATACTATTCTTAAGATAATGCAATAAAATTCAGGGGTAGTAGTATAATCTAAAACCTTTTAAATAAATTATAGGGAGGTCGATTTGGAACTGATAAGTTTTAAATCGACCTCCCTCTTTTTAATTTTATGGAATAATCTACAAATTGCGGATCATAATATGAATTATTTTTCCATAAAATAAAAGTCAACTCTAATAGTTTTCTTTGAATGGCCACAACAGCTTTCATTTTAATTCCATGCTTTGAAACTAATCTTAAAAAAATCTCTCTGAACCTTCCGTCGGTTCTGATTGCAGCTAGAGCAGGAAAATGCATTACCTTCCTTAAATAGCGATTACCCCGCTTGGAGATTCGGGGTTTCGATTTCACTGAAGTTCCAGACGTCTTTTCTTTTACATCCAATCCTGCATAGCTGACTAACTGTCGTTTATTTTTTATCAACTCAAAGCCATTTGTTTCGGCTATAATTGTTACAGCTGTTAGGCTTCCTATTCCCGGAATAGAAGATACTATTGTCATCTTATCCGCTAAAACGTGATCTCCTTTGATAAGTACAGCTATTTCTTCACGTATTTCTTTTTCCTGCAGATCTATTATGGATATTCTCTTTTTTGTTCTCTTCACTGAACTGGCATTTGAAGTTTCAGAAGTATGGTCAGCATGCAGTTGATTTTTTAACATTGTACGCTCCTGTATCAACTGTTCACGCTCTCGACAAAGTTGCTTCAAATCATTGTATATTTTTAAAGGAGGTTCCCAAACTTCCAATTGTCTTTCCAAACCAAATCTCGCAATGGCTTGTGATGCACTCTTGTCCGTTATCGTTTTTATGTCTAGTGTTCTCGAATAATTGCTGATCTTATTCGGTAAAACGATACTGACTTGTTTTTTAACATTGTATAGATAGTATGCCAGGGATTCATGGTAAACACCTGTCGCTTCCATTACATACCGTATCTCTGTTGAGGTCGATGTCTGCTTATTGACCCACGATACAAGAGCTGAATAACCTTTTTTGGTATTTGCAAATACTTTATAAGCATAAACTTCTATACTGAGATGCTCATCCATTCGGCCAAGTGATACCACCAATTCGTTTTGTGCCACATCAATGCCTACCGTTTGTTTTAATAATACCTTCATCTTATTTGTTTTAGATAAGTGAAAACCTTTCGTCATCTTTTCTCCTGAGTGGATATACTGGCTATACGACTCTTGATAATGAGTGCATTCCTTACATTCTGTTCAGATTCTAAAAGGTAAAGAAGAGGAGGTAGTTTCTTTTCCCGAATATACCGTATGGCTATTTAAAGCAAAATCTACTCTCACTCTTCTTCACTTAGATTATAATTATACAAACATAGGAGAAGCAAAAGAACGTCGGCTGATTAAAATATGTAGCTTTTAATTTCTTCCATTATTCTATTTCGAGTTCAAAGTAGGTATCTTCCCAATTGAATTTAGCCTTTAAAAATTCCCAGGCTCTATCAAGTACCATGTCCTCGTCCTGTCCAAGATTCTTCGCGTTACTTATAACAAAAAATCCCGTGTAATTTTCAGTCTTATATACAAAGTCCTTATGTCTTGATGTAAAATTTTGGGGCTCCCGTCCATTCATATACAGGAACTCGATCAGTGATTCGCTTTTTAGGTGATAGACCCAGGTTCTTTCATCTTCAATATAGTACCCGTCCAGTAACGAGTCCGCCTTCTGGGACACAAGCTCACCGTCATTCTCGTAATCCTGAATGCTTTTTTCGCAAAAAAGAAATTCTGGTTGATGAAATTCAATGCTTTTCATGATAGATGTCCTTGATTGTTATGATCTAATATACGATTATTTTTTTGCTGCTTCAATTTGATATTCCTTGTTATATTTTATTCATCATTCAGGAATAGTCGATCAAGTTCCTGATCAATATTCAGTTTCAGCAGGCTATTATAAAGTTCATCCTGCTGTTTACTATCTCCAAGGTTTTTACCGAAATACTCAGCCATAAATTCGGCGAAGAACCTGTGAAAAATTCTAACATAAGTCTGGGCTTTTTCTGCTATATCTGTGTCTCCAATATTGATTAAACCATGAAGGGCCAAGTAGATCCTGTAAAGTAGATTGAAATTCTTTTCCTTTAAACCAAATTGGTATAATAATTTCATCTCGTTTGGTATCAAAAGAAAGCATTTCCGTATGGCCTGAACTATGGGTTCGATTATGCCTTCCTTACCGCTTATAATCTGTCCGATCCCTTCCCATTCGTAGCTTTCATAGGATTTCATATTCAACAAAGATCTACGATCTGCCCTGTGGATAAATATAGGGGATGAAGCAATTTTATGAATAAAGGTCAGATGAAAATTGTAAGGGGTCAGATCTGAATTTTCACAATGATTTTCATCGCCCATTGGGAACGGAGCCAATTGCGACAGTACCGCAAAAGGAAAAAAATCTGCGATCAACAAACCTTCATTTCCATATTTTTTTTTCTCATAATCGATGTCGATGTGACCTGCGTTTTCATCAAATAAAAGTAATCTTGACTGATCAGAAATCACTTCCTTTTTTGGCTCTACTTTTAGCATTCTGTTGATAAGATCTGAAAACAATTTTGGTTTTGTTTGAGAAATCTCCATCAGTACAGCGGCTCCCACAATATCGCAATATGGAACTGCCATAGTCAATTCGCTAAAATAATTGAGATTTTGATCAATATCTCTGGTCTCAGAATCTTCCGCGAGAAGGCGTGAAATTATTGGAATACAATAATTGGCTAATAGTTCAGGAAGTTTGGGGTATAGTATACTAAAACCATTGTTCCGAAAATGCCTGATCACCGTTATGGAAGATTTTATCAGTCCCTCGTAATGGTCATTATATTTCCGTTTAAATATATCAATCGTAATAGAACCACTTAACGATGCAGCCACATTAAGATCTGAGTTTTGTTTCCGCAAATTATTTTCTTCCATAAAGCATTCTGCCATCATTGACATCAGACGGTGAATTTCTTGCGAATAAGTTTGGTTGTTTGTAAGGAGCTTTAAAAGGTAAACATCAGGTATCGGCTGGATCTTATCATATTGCCCTTCGACAAGGGCATCATTTTTATACAGAGAAATTAAATGTCTAATAATACGTGGTTCTCTATATTCAGCTGCATAATGTCCTCCATTTTCAATAACCAACTTGAATTTATCAAACATTATTTCATTTGCCTGAAAATACTCATCGTCGTCGAGCGCATCTAATTTTATAATTTTACTTTTCTCGCCTATAACAGTTTTATAATTTTTAAAAGGTACATAGGCTAACTGTTGTAAATTGAATTCGTCTACCGTATAAAGGATTCGATGGTGTCCATCATCAAAAATGTCAATTAGCTCAATGATTTCGTCCATAATAACATTGGAGATACTCTCGTTGAAGTTATCAAGCAACAAATAGAACCTATTCTCACTACCCACCCTCAGTGAAGAATGTAACCATTCCCTGATCTGTTCGTCACTCACACGCATACCGGAGTTTTTTGTAAAGGTATTGGCTAGTTGTCTATAAATTGAATAGTTATGGTCATGACAGTCCAGATAGAAGACAAAATTTTCCTGTGAATTCAACCTACTGAAGAATTGGTAGAGCAACATTGTTTTTCCGCTGAATGCCTGGCCTTGTACGCCTATCAAAGAGGTTTTATCGTCGAATGCTTCAATCACCTCTGCTAGAATGCTGCGGTCAATCACAAAATCTGGGCATATAGGCTTGGTTAAATCTCCAATTTCTCCCGTCAATCGTAAAAATTTTTGTTGGGTTATCTGGTTAATAACATGAGCGAATAATTCTGGATCGTTATTCAACAGGAGATTTACGGCATCCTTGAAATCATTTGCTGCCAGGGCGAAAGAATCCTTGATGCACTCATTTATCATCCCAAAATCTACACTATCGGTAATAATTTCTTCTTTGGTATAGGTGTTAAAAAAACGATTGATCTTTCCGTTAGAAATTAATGTTATCGCTGGCATCTGATCTAAAAGTCGTGCGTAGGAAATTCCTTGAGCTATATCTCCAGAAGAAATAGCCACATTCTCCTGTTTCAGTTCCAGGAGAATCACATTTTGCCCATCAATTTTCAATATAATGTCGGAAATTCCCCGTACAATATTTTTTGCTGAATATCCGGAATCTAATGGGATATAGTGATGTCCTATTTTAAGCGTAAATGAGGTTTGGTGTTCTACTTTTACCTCCTTGAATGTTGGAAATACTGTGTGCAGTACACGATCAATTCTTGCTTCTAACGTAGCTTCATTCATTGTTAATAATATGTATAAATTGATCCCAAAAGTTGGTTCTGAGGGATTAAAGCAATTTACAATTTTTCACCAATATATTCACCCTAATTATAATCCGATCTCCAAGATATAAAACGCTCAATTACGATGTTAATTTTGAAAGATCCGATTTGATTTCATTGAACATTTTGATAATAGTAGTGTTGTCCAACAGAAGTTCATTTTGTTGTGATTCCTCGACAGCAATACTCGACGTAAATTCCCAAACCTCCAAAAGATCTTTCAAAAGAATATTGTATGGCTTATAAAAAGAGTTGTCGGCCATAACCTCCAATGCGGTCGGTTGTACTGCCGATAATCTTTTATAGGTAATTCCTTCATGTGTTAAAAAAATATATGTCTTCCCGATCTTAATGTCATTCAGTGATTCTATATACCTTCCGATTATATAAGCACCGTCTTTATGAGGTGGCATAGAATCACCTTCTACTGGAAAGGCTCTATATTTTCCATTTCGAAGAAACGGCAGAGACATAGTTTGTAAGGACTCTATATAGTCAGGATCTGCATAGCTCATAAGATAGCCCATTGAAGCTTTGAATGGAACAATCTCGATTTTATTTTCACCCATCTCGTCGGTTTTTATAGGAAGTAGGATTCTGTTGTCAGGTAAATTGACCATTTCTTCTAACCTATATTTTCTAAGGTCAACGGTAAGAAGTAAGTCGGTACTTAAATGATAAAATTTAGAAAGCGCCACAAGTACTTCCAGAGGAAGAGAAACTTTTCCGTTCTCATATTTAGAATAGCGATCTCTTGTTATACCTATGGCCTCGGCTATTTTCTCTTGTGAAAGCTGCGTTTTCTGCATCCGTAAATACCTGATGTTGTCGGCCAAAAAAGTTTGTAATGTCATTTTGGGAATATTTTTCCCAACAAATATAAACCATCTTGGGAAATTTCTTCTCAATTTTGCTAAATAAATTAGTATAAAATGGAGCGGACGATTGTACATTGTGACTTGGATACATTCTTTGTATCGGTTGAAAGGCTGATCAACAGCGATCTTATCGGGAAACCAGTATTGATCGGAGGAAGTTCTGACCGTGGCGTTGTTGCGTCCTGTTCTTATGAGGCCCGCAAGTATGGTATCCATTCCGCCATGCCCATGCGCCTTGCCAGACAGCTCTGTCCCGAAGCTGTGCTTGTGCGGGGCGACCATGATCTTTACAGTAAATATTCAGACATTGTTACGGAAATAATCGAAGATAAAATTCCGGTTGTTGAGAAAGCGTCAATTGATGAACATTATCTTGATATGACCGGAATGGATAGATTTTTCGGTTCCTGGCAATTGACACAGGAACTCCGCAAAACCATTATTAAAGAAACTGGACTCCCCATTTCATTTGGTTTTTCAAAAAATAAAACCGTAAGTAAGATTGCCACGGGCGAAGCGAAACCCTGTGGAGAACGAAAAATTGATGAAGGGACTGAACGGAATTTCCTTGCTCCGCTATCTATTCGTAAAATACCGGGTATCGGGGAAAAGACCTATCCGTTATTGCGCAATATGGGAATATCACAGATCCTTACTTTACAGCAGATGGACGTCATTACCATGAGAAAGGTACTGGGTGAAAATGGCGTCAGCATCTGGAACAAAGCCAACGGTATTGACAACAATGCGGTTATTCCTTTCAGCCAGCAGAAAAGTATGAGCAAGGAGACGACATTTGAACAGGACACAATTGATATGGATATTCTCAGACGGACGATGCTTTCAATGGTGGACGAGCTGGCATTTGATCTGCGTAGAGACGGCAGACTGACTTCATGTGTGACAGTAAAGCTTAGATACAGCAATTTTGATACCCATACCATGCAGACAAAATTGCCCTTTACATCATCCGAAAGGGTTATTTCTGAAAAAGTAATGCAGCTTTTTGAAAAACTATACAGCCGCAGGATGCTGATACGCCTGATCGGTGTAAAATTCAGCAATCTGATAGCAGGTGGATATCAGGCAGATCTTTTCAATGACACACTTGAAGATATCAGGCTGTCTGAGGCAATGGACAGGATAAGAATAAGATATGGGCACGATTCGGTGCTCAGGGGCTTCGCACTTCCAAATTTATAATACGATGCTGCTCAATTTACATAGTTATTATAGTCTACGATATGGTACAATAAGCGTAAAGGATCTGATTGAGGGTATCCGCAAGTATGGATTTGACACAGCTGTACTCACGGACATGAATAATTCTTCAGCAACAATTGATTTTATCAGACAGTGCAGGGAAGCTGGTATAAATGGACTTGCAGGAATGGAATTTCGTAATAATTGTAAGCTTCTCTATATCGGAATCGCAAAGAACGAAAAAGGTTTCAGGGAACTCAACGAATTTATGACTGCCCACAATCGTGATAAAACATTATTGCCACCAATAGCACCTGGCTTTCGGGATGTTTTTATAATTTATCCTTATGGAAGTATTCAAGAAGCTGCTCTTCGGGATAATGAATTTATAGGAATACGGCCTTCGGAGCTTACCCGTTATATCGTTGCTCCAAAACGTTTTATGGATCGATATGTAATCCTTTCCCCCGTATCATTTAAACAGGATGATTTTCAGTTGCATAAACAGTTGCGCGCTATTGATAACAATATTCTGATATCACAGCTTCCTGCTGATCAGATGGCGGAGAAAGATGAAATATTTGTTCATAAGGAAAAATTAATGCAAATATATGGCCTGGTTCCTGAGTTGATTGCAAATACAGAAAAGTTACTTTCAGAATGCCGTTTTGATTTTGACTTCAAGGGTTCCAAAAATAAAAAGACTTTTACGGGAAACCGTTATGACGATAAACAATTATTGTTTAAGTACGCTATGGACGGGTTTGAACGACGGTATGGATCAAATGACAAAATTGCCAGAGATCGGGTTCTGCATGAACTGGATATCATTCATGAGCTGAATTTTTCCAGTTATTTCCTCATAACCGATGATATATGCCGTTATGCAAGAAACAGGAACTTTCATTATGTCGGTAGAGGCAGCGGAGCCAATAGTATTATCGCATACTGTCTTGGGATAACTGATGTTTGTCCAATCGAACTGAACCTTTATTTTGAACGGTTCCTTAACCCTAAAAGGAAAAGTCCACCCGACTTTGACGTTGACTTTTCATGGCGGGATCGGGATGAGATATATGATTATATTTTCAAAAGATATCAGGGCGAACATACTGCTCTCATGGGAGCAATGGGAACTTTTCGTGACCGTTCGATCATAAGGGAACTTGGAAAGGTTTATGGACTTCCCAAACCTGAAATTGATCGACTGATCAGTGACCCCTCCAATATGCTCAACAAAAATGAAGTTACCAGGACAATCCTGGGAGTTTATAATCAAATGGCAGATTTTCCCAATCAACGTACGATACATGCCTCCGGTGTGCTGATATCGGAAAATCCGCTGACCTGCTATTCTGCGCTGGATTATCCGCCCAAAAACCTGCCGACAATGCAGTTTGATATGTATGTTGCCGAGGAAATAGGGTTTGAAAAATTTGATATTTTATCACAGAGAGGAATCGGACATAT
>NZ_JBBCQL010000120.1:0-13311 GCF_037149975.1 Chryseobacterium sp. VD8
TCATCTTTAGAGGTTTGTATGGTTTTAATGCACTGTTTAGAAGATTATTAATACTGTTGATTATTTTTAATTTAGTATTTACATGAAACGGTGTATTGTTTAGGATAAATTTTACTTTTTACACCATATTTAAAGCAGTGTTGAGTAATTTTACTGCAGTATTAAGCATTTTTATTCCACTGTTAAGAATTTTTATTGAAATGTTGAAGATTTTTGTTGCACTGTGGAACATTTTTATCGCAGTATGGAAGATTGAGATTGGTGTCCGGAAATAAATTTTTACCACTCCTGCCATACAGTTGTCATTACCGGTGCTTATATTTGCATTTAACTATCCACAAAAAATAATAACAATGAGTTATTGCGCGGCAATTGAAGGAATGCAGCCTGAAAGCAGGAGAGAACTGCACAAAAGATACCATGATAAGCATTACGGTTTTCCGATTCATGATGATAATGAACTGTTCGGGAGACTGGTGATGGAAATCAATCAGGCAGGGCTGAGCTGGGAAACCATTCTGAAAAAAGAAGAAGGTTTCAGAAAGGCGTATGATGATTTTGACATTCAGAAAGTGGCTTCTTACGGTGAATCTGACCGTGAAAGACTGCTGAACGATTCTGGAATTATCAGAAATAAGCTGAAAGTAAATGCTGCCATAGAAAATGCAAAAACCATTGTAGAACTGCAGAAAGAATTCGGTTCTTTTGAAAAATGGCTGGAACATCATCATCCCAAAACATTGCCGGAATGGATGAAGCTTTTCAAAAAGACCTTCAAATTTACAGGCGGTGAAATCGTGAATGAATTCCTGATGAGCATCGGTTATCTCAAAGGTTCCCACGCAGAAAGCTGTCCCGTATATGAAGAGGTTTTAAGACATGATCCGATGTGGAACAAAGCCTAGTTTCAACAATTATCTATTGATTTATAAAGCTTCGATCTGGCTTTTGATTCTTTCCGAAAGCATCGTAATGATCCTTTTATTAAAAGATTTGCTGTCGGAAAGATAGACCGTTATTTCTTCCGGGGTGAGCATTCCGATTGTCATTCCGATGAAGGTGTTTTTCAGGGCAATATCTTTTTGCAGGCTTTGTTCTGTGAAATTTATTTTCTGTTCGTTTTTCAGAGAAGTAAAATCTGACATTTTTCTCATTGCATAGTCTCTGAATATCTGGATGAAAATATCATTCTGCAATTTTAAAACAGGACGAAGCACATTATTCTGAAATAATTCTGTTTCACTGCTGTTTTCAAATGTCGGAAGGGAGAGGTTTTCCCGAAGGTCTTTTTTGGTGGACATATTCATTTCTTTAACGAAACGCAATTTAGCAATCATTTTTGAAAGATTTCTTGTAAAGTATGGATAGGAGAGAGAATCAACTCATTTTATAGAAGAAGCTGTTTCAGTTCGGAAACAGCCTCTTGTATTAAAAAGCGACAGAATAATAAATACAGAAGTTATTTTTTATTTCAAGGGAGCCTGCTTATTCTTCTTTGCTATTTCGGTTTATTTTTCTTTTCCTGAAAGAAGTCCATCAGCAGACCTATGGAAATGATAGAACCTTGCCTGAAATTAATATCCGATTTTCCGTCTGTATATTTAAACATTGCCTTGAATCCTGTTTTTGGTATTTCAGCTCCCAATGTAATTGAATAATTCCCCTGTATCTTTCCGGAAGGATTTCTTTCTTTGCTGAAATCATAAAACGAGGTTGCTTCTACAATAATGGCATAATTGTTAAAAACAGGAATATAATAATATCCGTCGATATGTGCCATACCGGAGGCAAATGAAGTGATATCATTGGAATAATCATAATATCCTTTAATTCCTGCTGTTATCACTGGTTTCAGCCGTAACCGGTTGGATTCTGCTGTCGTAAGGTTTATGAGATTGGGAACAATCACATTTACTGATGCATCTGCAGCAACACGTTTATTGATGAAGCTCTGATCCGACTCATTTCCCAGTTTTACACTCAGCTGGTAAGGAAGTTTCCCGGAAAAATTCTCAAACAGAAAATTAGCAGGGTATATTTTTATATAGTTTAAAGAATCTTTGAAATTTGTACTTAATCTTGCATCCAGATTCCAATAGACAGGCATTCTCTTCGTATTTTCATTACAGCTCAGAAATCTTTTCCTGTTATAAGCATTCTGAAAACGGAGAGACAGAATGTAGTTTGTTTTAATTGAGTCCCTTCCCGGATTTACCCCAAAATCGACTTTATTCTCATGATAGTAAAAGTTGTTAAGAGAAGTAAGAAAATCTGTACGTTCATCTTCAGTAATTTTCAGTTCTTCATTAATTAGCGTGTTGATTATATCCGCTTTTATAATCCATATTCTTGAGGGATTTCCCCTTTCATCAAAGAGATTTATTCTCACATCCTTGTCAACTCTTATCGTAATCTGATTGTCATGATCTTTGTTTAAAAATCTGTCAAAAGTAGATGGTGTGAACCCTGTGATTTTAAATCCTACTGCATTTCCCGATAGCTGCCGTTTAACGGTCAGTGGGCAATCCAGTTTCTGATCAGCATACTGAAGAGAAAATACGGGCATTTCTGATGGATTATTGAGCCAGTAATCGAAATTTATTGCATCACTCTCTTTCATTTCTAGCTGAATATCCAGATATACTGCGTTTTCTCCTTCTCCTTTATTAAAGGTAAGGCTGATTCCCTTGGGAACTGCAACAGTCTCTGTCTGTGCAGATAAACCTGACGGAATCATAAGTAAAGTGATAAATAAGAATAGATATTTCATGATAAAGTATCTGAAGTTATTAAAGATAAACGACTCTCTGGTTTTTTTTAATCCAGTTGATACAATCCTTTACAGTAGCCCAATCATCAGTAGAATCCGGATTTAAGGCAATATCATAATAAGCCATGTGTGTAGTAGTTCCGTCATTCATAAAATAAGGAAGGGCATTTATTTTGCCTTTTAATGTAGACAGAAAAACATGCTTATGAAAATTATTCCATGCGGAAAAATTTGCTTCTTCCGGATTTTCCGGCAGAGCTGCAATCGTTTCAAGACTTTCTAAAACTACGGTTTTAATCTTTTCTCTATTTAATAGTGCCATGATTATAAATTTTTTATGTTTTTATTACTGTAAATTTATAATATTGAAAGACGGGAGACAATTACCCTTTAGGGTTAATTTTAAATAAGCAGGAAATAATAATAAGCAATTGTCTAGCCCACCGTTTTCGTATCTTCTTCATTCAGGATCTTTTTCTCCTTCATCGATAGCATCATTCTTTCACATTTGTATTTTTGCCAGTCGAAATTACTCAGGAAATCCAGAGCTGCAGAAAATCCGCGGTTGAAGAGCTCTTCTTTTTCTTCTCTCTGCATAAAGAAATTCAGCCAGTTGCTGGTTCCGCAGTTCACGGTCTGAATGCTGAAAAGATGATAAAACGTATGTTTGGTGAGAAAAGTTTTGTCGTTAAAACCTTTTAAAGTATCAATAATATTGCCTGCAAAAGAAAGGGGAGATTTTAAAATTTCGGCACTGGTTTTTCCTCTTTCAGACTGAATATCGGAATCGCTCGTTAACTGTACGCCGAATAAAGGCATTCTCGGATAAAAAATATCAGTGGAATGGAAAAGATCGATCGGGAAATTGGAAATACTTCCGCCATCAATAAAAACTCCTGCAGGATTGATGTCTTCCTGTTTCGTATTCATCCAGAATCTCCATGCATATTTTACGGAATCATCATTTTTGTCAATCTGTTTCTGAAAAGGCTCAAAAAAGAAGGGAACCGACATCGAAGCTCTTACAAATTCAGCCGGACTGATCTTTTTCAGCTCTTCTTCCGACCAGTACAGATTCGCCATTGTGGGAAGTTCCACTTTTATTTTGGCGTTAATATCCGTTGTAATCACGATGTATTCCGATTTTAAGGAATAAAAAGGATCTTTTTTATAATATTCGTTGTTAACAACTCCGTCGTAGAATATTTTAAACCGGATTTCATCGATGTGTTCTTTATTGTTCTGATGAATTTCTTCAATGCTTTCTAAGGCAATATTGTAATATTGTGTTTCGTTGCCATGACGGTAATTCAGGTTGAGGTCTCTGCCTTTTTTTACAAATTTATCATTCAGGGCAGCCACTGTTTTAATGTCGAAAGCATCCAGAACATCTTTCATCTGATTCAGAAAAGTATTTCCGGGATTTAATCCTGAATTGGCTTTTTTCAGATCATTATATAACTTTCTCAGATACAGATAAGCAATGATGATCGGAATGATGGGAACCAGAAAAAGCAGTTTGGCTCTCAGCGTTGTTTCCGAAGAAATGGCAAAAGGCGCAATCACGAGAATCAGCATAATAATTCCTGCGATAATGGAATTGATCTTCAGGAAGTTTTTGTTATTCAGCATGGAATGGATGGTTGTTTTTACATACGGTTTTCCATCCATAAAGTCGGAGAAATTCCAGTTGAAGAGAATATCTTTAATCACTTCACTTTTGGCTTCTTCTTTGGTTTTACACGCGGCGATCAGCATCGTATTAATCGCTCCTGCACTCGTTCCCGCTACTTTCAGAAAACGGATCCCGAAAATTTCCAGTCCGTACAGATAGCCTACCAGTGCGCTTCCCCAGACTCCGCCTCCTTCCTGCACAAATTCCACATACTGATTGCCTTCCGCATCCAGTAAATCAGAAAATTCCTTCGCCGAAATACGGTCGTGCAACGCGGAAAGTTTTTCTTTGGATTCTTTTGAGAGAACATTTTCCTCAAGAATTTTTTGCAGCATTTCAGGTTTCATGGCTTTTGTTTTTTGGTTGTTTTTATTTTTTATTTGGGCGTGTCCCTCCGTTTTCCCTATCCAAACCTTATAGGTTTTTAAAACCTATAAGGTTTCCCGCATCATCACTTCGGGTCGGGCTTCTGCAGACTTCACTTCGTTCCGGTTTCAGCGCGGCGCGAAGCGCCGCGCTGAAACTCCTCCTTTCAGTCGGACCTTCCGTATCCCTCACGCGAACGCGGGAAATACAATATTCCTCTTTTCACTGTCATTCCGACGGAAGAAGAAATCTAATGTTAAATGCTAAAAAACTTTTGGGAAAAGAATTAGCGTATTTAAATTTAAACGTTCTTCTTTTTCGATTTAAAATTAGTGATATTTAAAATATTCAGCCACAGTATTTTCACGATAATTAAAGCGGGAAAATTACCATTGTTTTCTTCGCGCGTAGATAAAGGTGCAGATCACAACCAGAGCCATTAAACCTAAGGTGTAAAAGTATCCGTGTTGGGTATGTAATTCCGGCATATTGTCGAAATTCATTCCGTAGACTCCTGCAATAAAGGTGATGGGTAAAAAATACACCGAGTAAATCGCCAGAACTTTCATTACCTGATTGGCTTTTTGATCCGAAAGAGCAAGAAACATCCCGATAAGGTTGGTGATCTGTGCGTTAAGATGATCGAAATCCGCAACCACGTCCTTATGTTTGTCTTTTAAATCATACACTTCAGAATCCTGAAGTCCGAGTAATTTAAATTTATCAATGGCATCTGTGGAAATCGTAAGCACTCTTGAATTCAGCCCCGATTTTCTTTTCAGCTTGTATAACCTTTTAATCTGGTTCGTATGATTGGTGTTTTTAAGGAAAATTTCGTTTTCTATATTGTCCATCGTTTCCAGAAGACTTACCGATTCATCATCAAAACTTTTCATGATGAGCAGTGCGATTTTCAACGCAATATTTTTGGAGGTAGTTTCGGTTTTCATGGCAGAAAGCTGTTTCTTGGTTTCTGCGATGCTCTTCGTTTTCATCCTGTGAATTGTGATGATGGTTCTTCCCAGAATGAAAATCCCGATTTTGGTACTGATGTCGCTGATCGTGTTGAGGTTTTTACGTTCCAGTTCGGTACTTTCCCGCAGGAGGAAGAATTTTACCTCTCCGTCCTCTTCATATTTCGGTAAGTGATTGGGATCTAAGGTATCTTCCAGAAGAAGATTATTGATTTCGTACCGTTCATGTAAAAATTTCAGGTCTTCCGCTGTGGGAGCCTCAACATCTACCCATTCGCACTGGGAATCTCTGTAAATCGTGTCAATTGGCATGCCGTAAAAATATAATATTTTGAAATACTATGTCTTAAATAAGTTTATCTTTGTCAAAATTAAAAAACTATATGATTAAAAGTACAATAAAAGGAATCGGATTTTATGTTCCAGATAACGTTGTTACCAATGATGATCTAGCAAAATTAATGACCACCAATGACGAATGGATCACGGAAAGGACAGGGATAAAAGAAAGAAGACACCGTAAAAACAGAAACGATTCTCAGGAAACGACGGCTTATTTAGGTTTCAAAGCTTCCGAAAAAGCGATTGCCAATGCGGGTTTAACGGCTAAAGATATAGATTATATTGTTTTTGCAACCCTTTCTCCGGATTACTATTTCCCGGGATGCGGTGTTCTGCTGCAGGATATGCTTGGCTGCGATACCATTGGTGCTTTGGACGTGAGAAACCAGTGTTCAGGTTTTGTATATGCAACGAGTGTGGCAAATGCTTTCATTAAATCCGGAACGTATAAAAATATTCTGGTGGTCGGTGCGGAAGTGCATTCTTTCGGGCTCGATTTTTCTGATGAAGGAAGAGGCGTTTCCGTTATTTTCGGCGATGGGGCAGGAGCGATTGTATTGTCGGCAACAGAAGATGAAAACGCAGGAGATATTTTAGCATTCAACATGCACTCCGAAGGGAAATTTGCAGATGAGCTGTGCACCCAGTTTCCGGGTTCTAAGTACGGATGGAGCGACAGGATGAGAAAAGAACCTGAAAATGTAACGAACAAAGAAGTTTACCCGATCATGAACGGAAATTTCGTGTTTAAAAACGCAGTAACGAGATTCCCTGAAACCATGCAGGAAGCTTTGGATAAAGCAGGAAAAACAATTGACGATGTAGATATGTTTATTCCGCATCAGGCGAATTTAAGAATTGCCCAGTTTGTTCAGCAGAAGTTTGGACTTCCGGACGAAAAGGTCTTCAACAACATCCAGAAATACGGAAATACAACGGCAGCTTCTATTCCGATTGCTTTAAGTGAAGCGATTGAGCAAGGGAAAATTAAAAGAGGAGATTTGGTGCTTCTTTCCGCTTTCGGAAGTGGCTTCACCTGGGGAAGCGTTTTGTTCGAATATTAATAACTACGAGAGACAGCTTGTATTTACATAAATGTTTTTTTTGAGGGGGATTTATTGAAAAATGATTAATAAATTAGCTTTTATTTTTAATGATTTTTTATTATTTAACGAAAATTAATAAAAAAATTGAAAATAAAATGTTTTTTTGATTTTATTATACATACCTTAGTAGAAGTTAATAACCTAACTTACCCACCAATGAAAAAAATATTTTTAACAGGGATAACGCTTATCCCTTTATTACATTCTGCTCAAATAGGTATCGGAATAGAAAATCCTTCCTCAACTTTTGATATTGCAGCTAAAAATGCAACAGGAGCCACAACTAATGTTGATGGAATACTGATCCCAAGAATTGATAGGCAAAGAGCCCAGAGCATGACAGGAGTGCCCACGTCAACTTTAGTGTATATCAATAGTATTGCTACAGGAACACAAACGGCATCTGCCGTCAATATTGATAATACCGGATTTTATTATTATGATGGTACAGTATGGTCTAAATTAAGTACACCCCTGAATATTTATAATTCTAACGGGACACTATCCGCTAACAGAATTGTAACAACAGCAGGAAACTCACTTTCTTTTGTGAACGGAACTAATAATGTGGGAATAGGAACTACGGGGACTCAGGGTATTGTTTCAGCAGCAGGATCTTCAAGAGGAGCATTTCAGGCAACCGGCGGTACAGCAGTTTTAAATATGTTTATAGATAACAGCTCTGCTGCCCAGATAACGACATCAGGAACCAGCACAGGTATAAATTTGAATGCAATTTCTGCTAATCCTGTAAATATTCTTACCAATAATACCAATAGAATAACGGTAACCGGAGCAGGAGATGCAGGGATAGGAACCCAAACGCCGCAGAAGCTTCTGCATGTTAATGGTGCCTTACAGGTTACCAATGAATTAAATGTAGGGGGCGATGGCTCTACGGCGGGAAGTGCAGGAACTTCCGGACAAGTTCTCACTTCAGGCGGAACAGGATCGGCTCCTGTATGGAAAACCTTGAATACAGTATCCGGAACTGTTTCTTCTGCCAATTATGTGCAGGGAACCACAGCTCTTACAATTAATCAGGGGAATACTGCAGATGTACCCGGAGTTACTATTAGTTTAATCGTTCCGGCAGGCGTAACGCAGACTTTTTTATTTACAATTTTAGGATATGCTGTAAATGTTTCTACTGCTGCAGGGCAGGCTACACAAGGGGTATTTAGTTTGCTTCAGAATGGTACAAAAATTTCTTCGGCTTATACATCATCGGGAGATGGAGGAAGTTTGGTTAATTTACCTGCTCCAACTACATTTTTAAAATCAGTAACACTTTCTGCCGGAACATATATTTTTAAAGTTCAATATTCTTCATGGTCCGGAAACCAGAATGTGAATTTCGTTCCTTCGGGATATGCAGGTTATAATGGCGATACAGAGGCAATGCTGACAAAAATGCAGGTGCTGGTTTATAATAATTAATTTGATAGAAAAAATAGTAAAGAAATCCGCAGAACAGTCTGCGGATTTTGTTTTTTATGATAGACCTGTTAAAACTTTATGACTGTCCGTAATTTGCCATCATTGAAAAGCCTTTGTGGATTTTGCGAAGCATGATGAAATGAAGAATCTTCTGAAAGTTCAGCCGTTTCGGCTGTCCGGATTTATCATTCTTTTCGGTTTTGCGTTTTCTCGATCCGAGACGGAGCCAGACTGTTTGGGTTTACACTTTCTCGGAGCGAGACGGAGTGTTTCTCTTTCGGGCTGAACTTTCTCGTTCCGAGAAAGTAAGAATCTGTCTGGGTTTTGGTATTCTCGGGTAGAGAATGCTTCTCCCTATTTTTCTTTCAACATTTTTTCGATTAGTTTATTCTGCATTTCCATAAGTTGGCTGATCTGCTGCTGATTTTGCATCACGCTTTTGAATAAATCTTCATTCAAAGTATTATTTACAGTTGGAATGTTACCAATTGCAGAGTTATTGCTTGTCTCTACATTATTATTAATGATGGTATCACCTTCCAAAAAATACTGAGGTTCTACTTTAAAGAACTCAGCCACTTTCTGCATAAAAATAAAGTCTAATTTTATGGCAACCGGAAGAACTTTAACCAAAGAACAAAAAGAATGGGTGGAAAAAAGACACAGAAAAGATAATAATCATCTGGATTAAATTGTATTTAAGTTCATAAAAAAGGTTGTCTGTTTTGAGAGACAACCTTTTTATTTTTTACTGAATATTCAAACTCTTCAGCAGCTTTTCGGTATCAGAAGAATCCTGTCCTGTCTTTTTTGCCAGTTCGATGGATTTTTCAGCCCACAGTTTGGCGTTTTTCTTGTCGCCGGTTTTGTTGTAAAGATTGGCTAAAGTATCGGTATTCGCGAAGTTTTCGTCTTTCTTTACAGATTCCTGCGCCCAGACTAATGCCTTTTCCAAAGAAGCTTTGTTGCTTACATTTTCAAAGAAATTCCATGCAATAGAATTCAGTTCTTCGGAGCTTAATGCAGAAGTATCCTGGTTCAGTTCAAGCGTCAGTTTTTCGTATTTGGCAAAGTCTTTATCTCTTAAAGCTCTTGAAGCCTGTGCTTTTTTCAGGATTTTTTCAGCCTCATCTTTAGACAAAAATTTCTGAGCTTCCGTCAGGAAATAATTGTCGTCCCACGTTTTCGACTGTGCGTTGTAAGATTTTTTAAAGACACTGCTGATCTTGATATTCTTATCAATTGCTTCGTACTTTTCAGGAGTAATAACCTTTGAGATTTCATCCTTTTTTGCCTGAAAAATTTTGTACATCGGGCTGTCCGGATTCTGTACAACGGAAAGTAACATCTGAACATCTTCTCTGTCCAGTTCTTTTTTCGAACTGAAATAGCGCTCCATTACTCTTCCTGCAAACTCAGCATCATTATACATCGTAAGAGAAGCAAGGTTTTTCAGAAACTCAGGATCTTTTTCGCCGTCTTCGAATTTTTGTTTCAGTGCGGTTAATCTTTTGCTTGGATCTCCTGCATCTTTTGCAAACTGGATGAAGTCGTTTTCTTCCACATATCCTAAAGTTCTGTGTACCAGTTCTCCGTTTCCGTCTACGAAAAGGTAAGTAGGGAAGGCTTTTACGTTATATTTTTTGGCAATTTCAATTCCTTCACCTTTCTCCATATCAATTTTTGCATTGATGAAGTGGGAGTTGTAATAATCTCCTACGGTTTTCTGCGGGAAAATATTTTTCGCCATCAGTTTACAAGGTCCGCACCACGTGGTGTAAGCGTCGATAAATACAAGTTTATTTTCTTTTTTTGCTTTGGCAAGAACGGCTCTAAAGTTGGATTCTTCAAATTTTATTCCCTGCGCAAGAGCAAACGCTCCGATGAATAAGGCAGAAAATATCGATAGTTTTTTCATAAATACTTTTTATTGGTTGCAAATGTAATAATTATGTTAATAAATAAGTCTTTTCAGGAGAGAAATAGTTACAACGTTGTTTTGATTATTTTTTTAATTTGAGGTTAAACAGGAACGGATATCTTATTAAAAACAGTAAATATTTTCGTTTTACCTATCGAATTAATTGGAAGTATTAAATTTTATTAAAAAATAAATTATTCTTAGTTTTGTGAAAAACAAAAAGACACCCCATGAAAATGATGAATTATTATAACAAGGATAATAATTTGTTGAAGTATGTCTAATAGTTTCCACCAGTTTTTATTACTACTGGTCAATATTTTTCCGGTTACCATACATGAGCATCATGAAACGATAAATGTTGCCAAGAATGTTGCAATTATTGTTTTATGTTCTGCATTAATAGGATTATTTCTTCATTTCAGATCGAAACAGAAAAAGCAGCTTGCAAGAATCAGAAATATTCTCAGAAACCAGCGGCAGGCTTTTGTTGCGGATGGAGATTTCCCTCCTGAGAATCCTTACAAAGATTTTATCAATATTTCCGTAGAAGAAATTCATCGCAGGGAGAATAAAAAAGACAGAAAAAAAGCAGAATCTCCGATGACTTCCGAAACCGAAGCCAAACTTCTGGAACTCCTGAATGATTTTGAAAAAGGAACTTCCTTCACGAATAAGAATATGTCTCTTTCCTTTCTTGCAGGAGAATTAAATACCAATACGAAGTATCTTTCGCACCTCATCAACCGCCATAAAAATTCAGATTTTAAAACATACATCAATCGTTTAAGGATAAATTACATCGTCGATAAGCTTATTAATGACGAAAAATACCGTCAATATAAGATCAGCATCCTCGCTGAAGAGTGCGGATTTTCTTCTCACAGCAAGTTTGCTTCCGTTTTTAAACAGATGACAGATCATTCGCCTTCCGTATATATTAAATTATTAGATGTTGAAAATCAGGAGGATAATATTTCTGGTTTTCGTGAAAATGATCAGTTACGATAATGGGTTTCTTTTCATTTTCCTGAAAACAGATAACCTTTCTTTTCTCAGAAACTATTGGGTGCATTATATTTGCGCCAGTTTTACGGGATAGCTGTTACTACTGCAGTTATCAGAATTTTTTTCGGAAAATAAAGCCGTACTGCTGCACCTAAACACTAAAACTAATAATGCCGCTAGCAATGTTGTAAAATATGTAACCGATATTTTGCACCAAACCATGAAACATTAACTAGTAACGAATTAAACGGATGAGAACAATTTTTACAGTCGTTATGGCTACTGTAGCATCTAATTTTGCGCTTTCGCAGATCGGGATCAATACAGCAAATCCTATAACGAGTTTGGATGTAGTCGCGAAAAACAGCGATGGCTCCACTGCGGAGGGTATTTTGCCGCCGAGATTAACAGGAGATCAGCTGAGAGCAGGAGATTTCAGATATTCAAGCGCACACGCCGGAACTATAGTATATGTAACATCACCGGTCACTTCAATCACTTCAAAAACCAACAGAGTAGATGCTCAGGGATTGTATTATTTTGATGGTACAATCTGGCAGAAATTAATGCTTGGTGATGAAAAAACATTAAACAGCAAGAACATCGGAGATATTAAAACTTCGGTAAAAAAGACGGATCACGCAGGATGGTATCTTTTGGACGGAAGAAGTATTTCTGTACTTTCACCTGCGAGCCAGACAGCAGCGGCAAGTTTAGGATTTACGGATAATCTGCCGGATTCCAGAGACAGGGTTTTAAAATCCAGAGCCAACGGAGAAGTTCTAGGCACAACAGGAGGCGAAAACCATTTCGGAATTCTGCAGTCTAATCTACCAAATATCACTCTTTCCGGACCTGTAAACGGCGTTGCACAAAGTGCGGGATCTCATACCCATTCTTCCACAGAAGGTGGTTTTTTGTTGGGCGGAACTACCGTTAACAACAGTTCAGGAGGTTATGTGCCGGATGGAGGATCAACAGCATGGGGCGGTATCGGAATGCTGAACAATACAGCACCTGCAGGAGCGCATATGCATACTGTGGCAGGAACAGCAACCATTTCTACAGGAGGCGGAGGAAAATCTATCGACAACCGGTCTGCTTATCTGGTGGTGAATACGTTTATTTATCTGGGAGAATAATCTTCCTAACAATACAATCGGGGTGATTGCCCGGTTTTTTTCAGTCAAGTTTTTTTAAGTACAAAACCGCAGATTTCCGCGGTTTTGTTTTTTTATTTCATTTTTGTTGAATCTGAAGCAGTTTTTGTACTGTCTGAAGGTGTTGTATTTTCTGAATTAGCAACGGCAGAATCTCCCATTCTGTTTCTTAAAGAATCTTTATTGTGTTCTTCTTTAAATTCTTCCTTGTTTTCTTTTTTGTCGGCACAGCTGCCTAAAAAGAGCAATCCTAAAATGGCGGAAATCCATAATTTTTTCATAGTAAATTTTTTAATGTTTAGTGTATATCAAATATAATGATTTAAAAAGTAAAAAGTAAAAAGTAAAAAGTAAAAAGTAAAAAACAACATTTAAAATTCTGATACAAATAATCCTCAGAATATTTTCCGAGGATTATTAGACTGTACCTTAAATGTTGTTGTTATTTAATAGTGTTAGCTGAATCCATTTTCATCTTCATGCTGTCAGGATTTGTTCTCGCGGTAGACATTGTGTCTGTTGTGGCAGGTGCTGCAGTTCTTGTATTAT
>NZ_JBBCQL010000121.1:0-13241 GCF_037149975.1 Chryseobacterium sp. VD8
CAGTCTTTTTCCGTTTATTCTGTTCCTGCTTTCGGTTTTGCCGTATATGCCGCACTACGACAAACTTCAGTTTTACATTTTTGAAGTTCTGCTGCATAATGTTTTCCCGTCCAATATAGAAGGTGACGTCCGAAATTATATAGAAACCAGTATTGTTCCCAACATGAAGGGAATCAGTAATTTAACCATTGTTTTTGCTTTGATTTTTGCAACGAATGGAACCTTTTCACTCATTAACGGATTTAACGAAAACACCGATGAAAAAATGTCGGACGTTAAAGAATTTATCCTGTCTTTTTTCATCACCATCGGGTTTATTACGATTGTATTTCTAGCGCTTTTCGGAGTCTACTATTCAGAGTTTGTTCTTAAGCTGTTTACGCCGGTTGAGGACATTTCATGGCTGGTGGATAATCTTTCCAAAATCATCGGATTTGTATCATTCCCTATCTTTTATTTTATCTTACTGGCTTTATTTTACTGGCTGGGAACGGTAAGAATTGCCAGATTCAGACAGGCAGTTCCGGGAACTATTTTAACAACGGTTTTATTTGTACTCACTACTTACGGTTTCGCTCTTTATGTTAAAAATATTGCGCGATACAACGTTCTATACGGCTCTATCGGAAGTATGATTCTTTTAATGGTTTGGGTAAATGTAAATGTTTATCTTTTACTTTTCGGAAATGAACTCAATATGGCAATAAGAAAAGTGAGAATCGAAAAACTGCTTTCCGACGAGCTGAAGAAAGAAGCAAAAGGCTATCATGCAAAAAATTCTGAGCCTGATCTGGAAGGCGATGAAAATCATAAGTGGAAATTGACCGATAAAAAAGACGAAGAAAATTAGTTTTCCCCATCTTCAATAATATCATTTTTAGAACTTATTTTCAGAATTATAAAACCAGAAACGGCTGCTATAAAAGAAGCAATTAAAATGGCAAATTTAGCCTCATCCTGAATCGGAATTTCATCCTTGAAGGATAAGAGTGCGATAAAAATAGACATCGTAAAACCAATTCCTGCAAGCAATCCTACGCCAATCATATTCATCCATGTACTGTTTTGAGGAAGTGAACTTAGTTTCAGCTTTATGGCAATCAGAGAAAAAAGATTGATTCCGATTAATTTCCCTGCAACTAATCCGATGATGATTCCTAAACCTAAAGTGTTTGTAAGACCTCCCATCATTTCATTGTTGAATGTAATATTGGTATTGGTTAAAGCAAAAACAGGCATAATGATAAAACTTACCGGGGAATGAAGCTGATGCTCCAGTTTTTCTAAAGGCGAAATCTCAACATTGGAAACATTGGTAGGAATGGTAAATGCCAGTAAAACTCCTGCAATAGTAGCATGAATTCCCGAATGATGAAGAAAATACCATAAAAATAATCCCGGAATCAGATAGAAGATAATTCGGGTAACTTTCAGGAAATTCAATAAAAATAATAAAGCGGTAATTCCTAAAGACAGGAGTAAATAGATCCAGTGAATCTGTTCTGTATAAAATACTGCAATGACCAGAATTGCTCCCAAATCGTCTACGATAGCTAAAGCGGCAAGGAAAATTTTAATCGAGTTTGGAATTCCCTTTCCCAACATGGAAATAATAGCCAATGAAAAAGCAATATCTGTTGCCATCGGAATTCCCCATCCGTTTCCGTATGGGGTTCCGAAATTGAAAAAGCTGTAAATAGCTGCCGGAACCAGCATTCCGCCGATTGCTGCAAATATGGGCAGAGAAGCATTCTTAAATGAAGAAAGTTCACCTTCTATCATTTCTCTTTTGATTTCCAACCCCACCAGAAGGAAGAAAATAGCCATCAAACCGTCATTAATCCAGATACTAACGGGATATTTTAAAGGAAAAATTTCTGTTCCTGCTTCTCTGTCCAGAAAGTGCTGAAAGCTTTCCGCAAAGGAAGAATTCGCAATAAATAAAGAAACTAAAACGCAGAAAATCAGGATAATTCCTGAAGCCTGACTGCTTTCGAAAAATTTTTTAAAATATACCGTTAAATTCATATCTAAGATTGTAGTCGTCTCACTCTGGAAACGCCGTTAATATCATTCAGTTTGGTGAAGGTCTGCTCAAGCTGGCTTTTATTTTTTACCTCAAGAATGATCGTTCCCGTAAAAATTCCGTCATTGGATTCGATGGACATACTTTTCATATCCATTCCCATTGCTCCACTGATGACGGTGGTAATATCATTAATCATTCCCATTCTGTCGAGTCCTTCAATTTCTATTTTCACTCTGTTTTTGAAGCTTTCCGCATTCACCCATTTTGCAGGAATTACCCTGTAATCGTATTGTGCACGAAGGTTGATCGCGTTCGGACAATTGTCGCTGTGTACTTTGATCCCGTCTGAAATCGTGATAAATCCGAAAATTTTGTCTCCCGGAATTACTGTACAGCATTTTGCATAGCTGTAGTTCAGTTTTTCTTCATCTTTTCCAAAGACAATCATGTCAAGATTCTGTTCTTTCGGCTCTACAAAAGTTGTATTTTTCGCAGGTGATTTTCTGAATCTTGAAAGCAGGTTGTTGAATACGTTTTTACTTTCAATGTATTTCCTTAAACTGCTTGCATCCAGATCGTTGGATTGAAATTTAAGAAAAAGCTCCTGAGAAGTTTTAAGGTTAAAGAACTTCTGAAGTTTGTTTACTTCTTCATCGTTAAAGTTAATTTTGGCATGACGCAGTTTTCGCTGCAAAATTTCTTTTCCTTCTTCTACCAACTGATTTTTTTGTGAGTTTAAGTAACTCTTTATCTTTGATTTGGCTTTTGAAGTAACAACGAATTCCAGCCAGTCGGATTTTGGTTTCTGGTTTTGGGAAGATAAAATATCAATCTGATCTCCGTTCTGAAGCACATAAGAGATCGGTACCAGTTTTCCGTTGATTTTTGCGCCTAAACATTTCATTCCCAGATCGGAGTGAACGGAAAATGCAAAATCCAGAGCGGTTGCATTGGTCGGCAAAATTTTAATCTCACCTTTTGGCGTAAATACAAAGACTTCCTTTGAGTATAAATTCAGCTTAATATTATCCAAAAGTTCAGACGTAGAAAGGTTTTGCTGCTGTTCCAGAACTTCACGGATTTCGGTTACCCAGTTTTCAAAATTCCGGTCTTCGGAGCTTTGTTTGTAGCCTTCTTTGTATTTGTAATGTGCAGCAACCCCTTTTTCAGCAATTTCGTCCATTCTTTCGGAACGGATCTGTACTTCAATCCATTTTTTATCAGGACCGAGAACCGTTAAGTGTAAACTTTCGTATCCTGTGGAACGCGGCTGCGTGATCCAGTCCCGCATTCTGGAAGGATTACTGTGATAAACATCCGTTACGATTGAATAAATTTTCCACGCAAGAAATTTTTCATTTTTGGCATCAGATTTATAAATAATTCTGATGGCATAATTGTCGAAAACCTCTTCAAAGGAAACGCCCTGTTTCAGCATTTTCCTGTAAATTGAGGAAATGGCTTTCGCGCGTCCTTTAATTTTGAAATTTAATCCCTCTTCATTTAATTTTTCAGAAACTTCTTTTTTAAATTCCTCAATATATTTTTCGCGGCTTTCTTTGGCGAGTTCCAATTTCTCGGTGATCTCTTTGTAAACATCCGGATTGTTATATTTTAAAGATAAATCTTCAAGTTCAGATTTGATGTTGTATAATCCGAGACGATGCGCCATCGGAGCGTAAATATATACGGTTTCGGAAGCAATTTTCTTCTGCTTGTCCGGTGCCATGCTTTCCAGAGTACGCATATTGTGAAGACGGTCTGCAATCTTGATCAGAATCACCCTGAAATCTTCAGACAGCGTTAACAGAAGCTTTCTGTAATTCTCAGACTGTACTGAAATATTCTGATGATTCATGATGGAGATTTTAGTCAGTCCATTCACGATATTGGCAATTTTCTCCCCAAAAATTTTCTTCAGATCTTCATAAGTGTAGTCAGAATCTTCAATTACATCATGCAGCAAGGCACACGCAATGGATGTGGCTCCCAAACCGATTTCCGTTGCTACGATTTTGGCAACAGCAATAGGATGGTAAATGTAGGGTTCACCAGATTTTCTTCGCTGATCTTTGTGCGCATCGAGCGCTATATCGAATGCCTTACGGATGAGCTTGTTATTTTCCTCATCCAAAGTTCTGTATGTATTCGAAATCAGATCCTTATATCTTGCAAGGATCTCCTTGTTTTCCTGTTCTAAGTCGTAACTCATTTGTGTAAAAGCCTATATTTACACGAAAATACGAATTTTTTTGCAGTTTTCAGCATTAAAAATCCGCAGAATGCTCTGCGGATCGGTGGTTATTAATTTTTATCTTTAATGGTTAAAATTTTACTTCAGAATCTATTCCGGCGGTAGAGATTTTAATCTTAACATCGGGACTGTTGTGGATTTCTGCTTTGTTTCTGGCATCAATAAATCTCTTGATGTTCATGTAATTTGCCTGTTCAATTTCCATATTTTCAAAAAGATAGGTCTTTAAAACATCATTCTCACTGAAAATACAGGAAGCACTATCGGTCTGATGCTCATCTTTCACGACAACACTTACCAGATATTGGGAGTGTAATTCATCATCATGAAGATATACAATGTATTCTGAATCTTTGAAACCTGAGTTTTCAAGGTCTGCTTCTATTTTTTTATAATCGCTGTGATGTCCAAATAATCCAGCTAATATATTTGACATAAGCATTGGTTTTAATGAGTATATAAAGTTAGTTATTATAGGTGAAATATTTTAGTGGAAATTCAAATAAATTATTATTTTAATATAAAATCTATAAAATTTGCATATTTGTTTGAAATTGTCTATTGAATCAATATTTAGTAAGTATGTCAGAGTACAAATAAGAAAAAGCGGACTAAAAGCCCGCTCCCTGATACATCAGTTTATATAAATTTAGTTAATCCTTTCGTTTTTAATTTCTTCCACAATTTCAGGATTTAAAAGGGTAGTGATGTCTCCAAAGTTGCTGAAATCTCCTTCCGCAATTTTTCTGAGGATTCTACGCATAATCTTTCCGGAACGCGTTTTTGGAAGTCCCGAAACAAACTGGATTTTATCAAGCTTGGCAATCGGACCGATCTGGTCTGAAATCAACTGATTAATTTCTTTTTTCAGATTGTCCTTATCTCTGCTTTCTCCGGATTCTTTCAGGATCACGAAACCGTACAGCGCATTTCCTTTGATGTCGTGAGGATACCCTACGATTGCAGATTCTGCTACAGCAGGATGTTCGTTGATGCTGTCTTCAATTGGGGCAGTTCCTAAATTGTGTCCGGAAACGATAATCACATCATCTACACGACCTGTAATTCTGTAATAGCCAACTTCATCTCTTAATGCACCGTCTCCCGTGAAATATTTCCCCGGAAAAGCAGTAAAATACGTTTCCTTGTATCTTTGATGGTCTCCCCAGATCGTTCTGGCAATTCCCGGCCATGGAAAACGGATGCAGAGATTTCCCGTCACCTGATTTCCGGTGATTTCGTTGCGTTTATCATCCATCAGAACAGGCTGAATTCCCGGTAAAGGAAGAGTAGCGTACGTTGGTTTTGTAGGCGTAACGAAAGGGAGAGGAGAGATCATAATTCCTCCGGTTTCAGTTTGCCACCAAGTATCTACAATAGGACATTTTTTGTTACCCACATGATCGTTGAACCAATGCCAAGCTTCATCGTTAATAGGTTCTCCAACAGAACCGATCACTTTTAACGAGCTTAAATCATGTTTGTCTACCCACTCTGAGCTTTCTTTAGCCAGAGAACGGATCGCAGTCGGAGCTGTGTAAAACTGTGTAATTTTATGTTTTTCAATCACTTCCCAGAATCTGTCAGGTTCAGGATAAGTAGGAACCCCTTCGAAAATGACAGTAGTTGCACCGTTTAAAAGCGGTCCGTAAAGGATGTAGGAATGTCCTGTAATCCAGCCGATATCTGCGGTACACCAATAAATATCATTTTCTTTATAATTAAATACATTTTTAAAAGTATACGCAGTATACACCATGTATCCGGCGCAGGTGTGAAGCATTCCTTTAGGTTTTCCCGTAGAACCGGAAGTATAAAGAATGAAAAGCGGATCTTCTGCATCCATGATTACGGTAACGAAATCCGGAGAGGCATTTTCGTAAAGATCTTCCATCCAGAAATCTCTATGCTCCTTCATTTTCACTTCATTGTTGGTTCTTTTTACAACCAAAACTTTTTCTACACTTGGCGTTTTTTCCAGTGCTTCGTCTACAATGCTTTTCAGATCCAAAACTTTGTTTCCTCTGTAGCTTCCGTCTGAGGTGATGACCATTTTTGCGCCACAGTCATTTACTCTTGAAGAAACGGCTGATGCAGAAAATCCTGCGAAAATAACGGAGTGAACGGCTCCCAGTTTTGCACAAGCCAGCATTGTGATGGCTAATTCCGGAATCATAGGAAGATAAATGCAGACTCTGTCGCCTTTTTCGATGCCCATTTCACGAAGAACATTGGCAGTTTTGTTCACTCTTTTGTAGAGTTCGTTGTAAGAAATATGCTGTGCTTCTTCTTTTGGATCGTTCGGTTCCCAGATGATTGCCGTTTTATCGCCTCTTACCGCTAAATGTCTGTCGATGCAGTTTTTGGTAATATTTAATTTAGCATTTTTAAACCACGAAATTTTGGCTTCATTCATATCGTATTTCACGACCTTGCTCCATCTCTGATACCACACGAAATTTTCATCTGCAATTTTATCCCAGAATTTTTTAGGATTTTTGATAGATTTTTTATACTCTTCAAAATATTGCGGTAAGTTTTCTATCTGATAGTTTCTCATATCCTTTCTTTTTTGAAATTTTATTATTTAAATTTTTAGTCTCTTTTAAAGTCTGTTTAAATTTTTATTTAAAGTTGATTTTTATTCTTTTGAGCGCTTTAATTATTATAGAAATTCACTTTAATACTGTCTTTTGCGACTTTTGTTGTTAATCCTGAGATAGTTTAAACAATTTATATTTTATCTTCTGTAATCTCCAATTTTATCCTGAATCTCTTCAATAATCTTTTCATCATCAATCGTTGAAGGAATCTGGAATTCTTTTCTGTCCAGTAAAGTTCGGATCAGCTTTCTTAAAATTTTACCGGAACGGGTTTTGGGAAGACGTTTTACAACCATCACATTTTTAAGACAGGCAACAGCGCCTATTTTTTCGCGGACTGTTTTTACAATGTCTTTTTCTACCTGATCTTCAGAAACAGTAGATCCGTTTTTTAAAACGACAGTTGCAAAAGGAATCTGCCCTTTCAGCTCATCATCAATTCCTACAACAGCGCATTCTGCAACATCGGGATGAGAGGAAACGATTTCTTCCATTTCGGAAGTGGAAAGACGGTGTCCTGCAACATTAATTACATCATCCACTCTTCCGGTAATGAAAATATAACCGTCTTCATCTTTTATGGCTCCGTCTCCGGAAAAATAATAGCCTTTGTACTGCGAGAGATAACTTTTCTCAAAACGGTCATAATCTTTCCAGATACCCAGCAAAGCTCCGGGAGGAAGCGGTAATTTTATAACTAAATAACCTTCATGATGCGCATCCAGTTCATAACCGTTTTCATCAAAAATTTTAATATCATAGCCGGGAATTGGTTTTCCTGCGGAAGCTCTTTTGATTTTGTAGTCTTCATTAAAAGTCATTAAACCAAGCATTGGCGAACCTGATTCTGTCTGCCACCAGTGATCGATTGCCGGAACGCCGATATGTTCTGCAAACCAGTCTAAAGTGGCAACATCACATCTTTCTCCTGCTAAAAACTGCTTTTTGAAGTGGCTTAAATCGTAATTTTTCACCAATTCTCCGTTCGGATCTTCTTTTTTGATGGCTCTGATTGCGGTAGGAGCGGTAAACATGGCTGCTACTTTATATTCGGAAATAATTCTCCAGAATGTTCCTGCATCGGGCGTCATAATCGGTTTTCCTTCAAAAATAATCGTTGAATTTCTGTTGATTAAAGGACCGTAAACGGTATAACTGTGACCAACTGCCCATCCGAAATCGGAGGCTGCCCAAAAAGTTTCTCCCGGTTCGATTCCATAAATATATTTCATCGAAAACTTCAATGCGGTCGCGTAACCTCCTGTATCTCTTGCAATACCTTTTGGCTTTCCGGTTGTTCCGGAAGTATACAGCAAATAGAGTGGGTGAGTGGATTCCACCGAAACACAGTCCGCTGATTCTGAATCCTGTACCAATTCTTCGTAATCAATTAACCCATCAAACATTTCATGTTGATTGTCGACCAATTTTCTGTTGTACACAATGATGTGATCTACCTTATCCTGAGCCAGTTCGATCGCTTTTTCTACCAAAGGCAGATAAGGAATTCTCTTTGCAATTTCAACTCCAGCGGTTGCCGTAATTAATGCTTTTGGTTTGCAATCGTCAATTCTCACCACCAGTTCATGCGGCGCAAAACCTCCGAAAACCACATTATGAATGACTCCGATTCTTGCACACGCAAGCATGGAAAACAAAGTCTGAGGAATCATCGGCATATAAATAACGGCGGTATCACCTTTTTTCAGACCTAAAGAAATTAATCCTCCTGCCAATTTTGAAATTTCTTCTTTAGCTTCACTGAAAGTGTAGGTTTGCTTTTGGTTCGTTACCGGAGAATCGTAAATAACCGCAACCTGATCTCCAAAACCATCTTCAATATGTTTATCAATGCATAAATAACACATATTGAGTTTTCCGTCTGGAAACCACTGATTGTATTGGTTTTCGTCATTAGAAGTAATGGTTTTCGGGAATTCAAACCAACTGATTTCCTGAGCCTGTTCTTTCCAGAAATTCTCTTTGTCTTCTATGCTCTGCTTAAGTAAAATATCTGTATTCATATTAGTTTTTGTGTTTTTGTCATTGCGAGGAGCGTAGTGACGAAGCAATCTTTTAATATTTTGTTGATATTGCTTCACTTCGTTCGCAATGACGGTTTGTAAAATGTATTAAAACATTTCTTCTATTTGCTGCATAAGTTTTTTTATTGAATAAGGCTTTGTAACGTAAGCATCGGCTCCCATTTCCAGACCTTTTTCAATATCTTTCGGATTGTTTTTGGCACTCAGAAAAATTACTTTCGTATCTTTCAGTTTTTCATCCTGTTTTATTAGTTCCAGAGTACTGTATCCATCGAGATTCGGCATCATAATATCCAGTAAAATGACATCAGGTGTCATTGTTTTCAGAAATTCCAGAACTTCTGTTCCGTCCCTTGCAATAAATACATCGTATCCGTTTTTCTTAAAGCTGTATTCCAGCGACATTAATATTTTGTGCTCGTCATCGGCAATGATTATCTTCTTCATATTGTGATTGTCTTTTTGTTCGACTGCATTGTTTTTTTGTTTCTTTTGGGGAACCCGGAGGGTTCAATTTAAATAGCCGTAGGTGAAACCTATGGAATAAATATTCGCATCAAACCAACCCGTAAGGGTTGAATTTTAATTAATTGAATTCCGGTTCGATTCCATGTTCTGCTAAAAGCTTTTTAAATTCGTCATCAAACGTCTCTGTCTTATGGTGATGTTTCTGATTTTTTATATAATTTATTATTGTTTCTTTATCCTTTAATGAATAGGTAAACGCTCCATATCCTTCCTGCCATCCTGAAAATTCAGGAAATAATCCCGATTCTTTCATCCATAAATTGGATGCAACTTTTATATCTTTTACAAGGTTGCTGAGAGTGATATTCGGATGAACGTCACAAAAAATATGAATGTGATCCGGCATTCCGTTAATTCTGTATAATTTACATTTTTTATTTTGTAAAATTCCCCAAATATATTTGTATAGCTCTGATTCATTTTCTTCATTAATCGTTTGTTCCCGATGTTTGGTTCCGAAAACAATATGATAAAATATTTGTCGATATGTTCCCATTTTCTCATTTGTGTTTATTTATTTCCATAGGTTTTACCTACGGCTACTGTTATTGAACCCTTCGGGTTCTCCTCCTTCTTATTCTTTTGGCAGAGCGATTGTAAAAGTAACACCCAATCCGCTATTTTCTGCTTTTATCGTTCCACCCTGCGCTTCTGTGATTTTTTTTGAAATAGCCAGTCCCAGTCCGCTTCCCGTTGGTTTTAAAATATTTTGATTTTTCGACTGATAAAATTTATCAAAAATCATTTCCAGATCCTCTTCGGGAATATGTTTTCCGGTATTGAAAATTTTAATGATTAACCCATCTTCTGTTTCTGATAATTTGGTCTGAATAGTTCCCTGTTCATCCGTAAATTTTAAAGCATTTCCTAAAATATTCTGAAAAAGCTGAATCATTCTCGCTTCATCATATTTAAATACAAACTGATTGAGAAGATTGACTTCACTGAGATGAATATTTTTCTGCTGAATAAGATGCATAAGAGGGTTGACTGCTTTTTTGTACGTTTCAAGAATATTATTTTCCTGAATGTGCAGTACGATTTCACCATGCTGCAATTTATCCAGATACAGAATATCGTTGATGATTTCACTCAGCCTGTCGGATTCTGTGATGATGTTGTTTAAAAATTCCTTTTTAATTTCCAGAGGAATATCGTCATCATCGGCTAAAATTTCTCCGGCGGAACGGATGGCGGTAATCGGAGTTCTTAATTCATGAGCAACAGAATCCAGAAAATCATCTTTCTGACGGTCTTTAATGATGAGATTTTCATTGGCATTTCTCAGATCATCGGATAACTTTTGCAGCTCTTCCGATTGTTCGGTAAGCTTTTTATTAAGCGTGATGGTTTCTTTTGATTCTTCAAGAATGTTTAAAACTTCTTTTAATGAGATTTTATCTTCTTTGGTAACGCCTTCAATTAAAATTTTAGCAGAAGCTGTTCCGATTCTACCCGCAAGAAGATTTTCGGAAAATTTAATAAATCTTGAATCGGCAGTTTCCGTCTGAGAATCAATATTATATTTTAAATTAAAAATTCTTAACGCCTGTTCGGTTTTGTTTTTACCTAAAAATCGTTCCAGAATATTTTTAATATCGGAAACGTAGGCTGTTCCGCGCCAGATAAAAGCATTTTCGTGGTTTTGAATGTACTTGTCAATATCTACATACAATTCGGCAAAATTCCTTTCACGGTAATTTCCTTTAGTGCTGACAGAAATAATTGAAAATAAAGCAGTATTCACTAAAAGAGACCAAAAGAAAATCTGTGGAATTCTTCCTAAAAAGGAAATCTTGAAAAAATCAAAAGCATTGTAAAGCTCTCTTAAAACACCTTTAAATTCCTGATTGTAAGAGAAGTAATATTGTGGAATAATTAATCCGAAATAGCAGATTGCCAATCCTGCCAATAAACCGATAACGGCACCTTTGTAACTTCCTCTTCTCCAGAAAATAGCTCCGAAAAAAGCAGGTGCCAATTGAGCAATGATAACGAAAGAAATGAGTCCGACAGAATCCAGCGAAGTTTTTAAAATAAAGTATTTGTAAAAACCAAAAGCCATGATAATCAGCGCAAAAATGCTGAATTTCCTGATATTGGTGATGTTTCTGGTATTCTGAACTTCGTTTTCAGATTTAAATTTACCCAAAAGTCCGTAAGGAATGATCAAGTTATTGGAAAGCATGATGGATAAGGTGATCGCGGAAATAATAATCATCGAAATAGATGAGCTTAATCCTCCCAGAAAAACCAAAACCGTAATTAAAGTATTGTCAAAATACTGCGGAATCAGGATAGAGTAGAACTCCGGATTGACGTTCTGTCCGTCAAAAATCAATCTTCCTGCCCATGCAATTGGAAAAATGAAGATCGTAAAAATCAATAAATAAAGCGGAAAAAACCAGATGGCTGTTTTGATGTGTTTTTCCTGTCGGTTTTCTACGATTGCGGTATGAAACTGTCTTGGGAGGATACAAATTGCTGTTCCCGAAATCATGCAGAGCACCATCCAGTTCATCGCGCCTTCAATACCGTTGAACGTATTTTTTTCTTTAAAATCTTTGAAAAGACTTGCCTTTTGATAAATATCTGAGAATCCGTCAAATGCAAAGTAAATAACAAATAATCCTAAAATAATAATAAAGAACAGTTTAAGAAAACTTTCCAGTGCAATAGCGGAAATTATTCCCAAACGTTTTTCGGAAGCATCAACATAACGTGTTCCGTAATAGGATGAAAATAAAGCAATTAAAACAACAACGAAAGTTGCGTTATCTGTTAAAATATTTTTAGAAATTGCTGTTTTGGTTACCAGATGAAAAGTTTCAGAAATAGCCTTGATCTGCAAACCGATGTACGGAACAATTGCCAAAAGACAAACCACCGTAATAATCGCGCTGAAACTTCTGCTGTTTCCATATCGTAAAGAAATAAAATCGGCTAAACTGCTGATTTTATTCACCCTGGAAATACGTACAATTCTCGTGTTGATGTAGATCCATGCAGGAATCACCATGACTGGTCCCACATAAATCGGAAGATAATTAAGTCCGCTTGTTGCCGCCACACCAATGCTTCCGTAGTACGTCCATGCGGTACAGTACACTGCAAGAGAAAGCGCGTAGATGTAAGGATTGTTGATCCATAGCTTGCTCTTTTTCTTCTCCGCCAGATGAGCGACTAAGAATAAAAGTGCCAGATAAAACAAAACTACGGTGAATAAAGCAAAACTACTCATCATACTTTTTTACGATTACAAAAGAGATAATGATGGAAACCATCCAGACAGCGAAAATATAAACCAGAATCATTGGGTAACCGAAAACTTCCCGGTCATTGTTAAAAAGCAGTGAAACCGGAATACTGAAGGCAATCAGAAGTCCGATGCTCAGAATGATCAGTTTTTGTTCGTGTCTTTTTTTCATATATGATAATTAAATGAATGATAATTGATGGTCTGACATTTTTGTATCATGCATCAATTATCATTCATCATCAATAGATTAAACTTTATCGTCAGAATATTCCCCGATCAATGCATAGTAGCCAAAAATTGCCATTCCGCCGGAAATAATCGGCATCAGTACACAAAGGATAATGATTCCGAAAACCAGATCTTCCTGTTTTCCTGAGGTGATTTTTGGAATTCCCATTACTGTAATTCCGAAATATCCTACAACTAATGCAATGGCGATCCAGAGTACGCCTAATATTTTTTTTAGTCCGTTCATTTTAGTAGTTTTAAAATTAATAAATTTTTAAGTGATTCCGGGCTTAAT
>NZ_JBBCQL010000122.1:0-13158 GCF_037149975.1 Chryseobacterium sp. VD8
ATTTTTTCCGCCTAACACATAAATCTTATTATCTTTTACGGGATTAGGAACGATCACAAGACTTTTTGACAAATCTACATCTGCAACTCCCATATAAGCACCCCAAATTAAAGCGACGAACTCAGGACGATCGATGTATGGATTTCTATTACCTTGGTAAGTGAATGCCGCATTATTTCTTGCTATCTCAAAAGGAGAAACAGGATCTAAATTATTCCACTCGAGTAATTGTTTTAATTCCCATGTCTGTAAGCCAGGGTAGGCTGTACTACCTAATATGTTTCCGCTGCTGAAACCTGATAGCTGCGTCTCGTATCTGGTTACAAAATATAATATCATTCTGGCAATATCACCTTTAAACTCATCAATTGGTTCAAAAACAGTCCCCGCATAACCTGCAGATACTGAACTTCCCAGTTTAGAACCGTTTAGTGATGTAAATGAGGTTGATCCTACTTTTCCAAAAGGATAATTTGATCGCATTCCGTTGACTTTTCCGTCAGTAGGTGTAACAAAATGGACATCAGATCTCATCGGTAAATTCTGATTAAATAAACTTTGCGGTACGACATGTTCTCGGTTGTAACAGTCTCCTTCAACACTATAATTTCCACATTGTTTGACTCCATGATTATAAATATATGGATCTGTTCCTGTCGGATTTTCAGAATACATATCCATTACAGTTCCATCATTTTCGTAGAAATAATCCCTATCTGTGCTTTGAAAAGCTGTCAGCAAATTGCCATAGCCATTATCTTGGTGGCCGTTGGTAATGATAGTTTTCAACTTTGACTTTAAAGAAGCTCCTGATAATCCCGCAGTGCCATCATAATAGTTTGACGGAGCCTGTCCATAAACAGAATTTAATACAAGGCTTACCAAAAGAGTTAGTACAAGTTTTTTCATTTTGATTTAAATAAAGGGTTAATATTATGGTTTAAAAAATTTGTTGATAATTTGTCATTTTCCGTCATTATGAGTGTGTGTTTTTTCCGAAGGATGCGAATGAATCTTAACATATTTGATATTAAAATTGTATACCTGATGAATTACCAAAAGGAGCATAAAAAGAAGCCAGCCAACAATAAAAAAAAGATCTTGAGAAGTAAGCCTGTGCTTACCTCTTCGAATAATTTTTCTTCTAAAACGTCGTTTAAATCCCATGTTCTAAATTAGAAGGTTATCTGATAATTAATCCCAAAAGTATTGCTATGACCATTCTTTTGATAAAGAGGGGCAAGCATAGAGACAGATTTTTTGTTTTTATTAGCTGATAAAAACATATTGATTTTCGGAAATAGCCAATAAGCTAATTCGGTTGAAAGTATTCCTACCCCAGCGCCCGCTACTACATCTGTTACCCAGTGTTTGTTATTAATAACTCTGTAAACACTTGTGAATATTGCAAATGGATATCCTGATAAACTGAGCCAATAATTACTGTCTCTATATTCTCTATACATAAACTGCGCTGTTGAAAAAGCAATTGCTGCATGCCCAGACGGAAAAGACATATTGTTGGATTTATCTGGGCGTTCTTCTCCAATTAAATATTTTGAAGGTATTACGATTGCTGTCGATATTAGCTGCGATGTTGCAAGAATAATTGTTCTTTCTCTTAAATTATGCTTGCCTTTCAAACCTGAAATATTAAATCCATAAACCATCACGGCAGGTATGAATTGGGTATAATTATCCAATGTAGAATTATGAAGATTATGGTCTTTTACTTCTTTTCGTACTCCTGCATCAAATTCTTTCATTTTAGGAATAGCGAAACTCATCGCTCCTATGGATATTAAACTTGTAGGGGCTATAAGTCTCTTATAACTAAAATTATTTTCAGGTTTTTGGACAGCAATCGTATCCCCAATTTTTTCACTTACTGTTAAGCTATCCTGTGCTAAAGCCAAATTGCATACTAGCATAAAAAAAAGAACTGGAATCTTATTTATAATATTGATTATCATTGCATTAATTGAAAAATTAGAGTAAATAGTTTTGTTGAATATTTTCAATAAACAACCTGTTCTCGGTTTGAGAACTTTATTTTAATTGATATTTGTTGGAACTTTTCTTAAGTGATTAGTGAAATTAGAATGCTATGTTATTTTTATTTGAAATTCATTCGTTGGATGCGTACAGCATTTAGAATTGCAATCAATGCAACACCTACATCTGCAAAAACAGCTTCCCACATTGTTGCCAATCCTCCGGCTCCAAGAATTAAAACAATTGCTTTGACCACAAATGCTAAAATGATGTTCTGCCAGACAATTCTTTTAGTTTTTTTGCCAATGTTAATAGCCATTGGTATTTTTGAAGGTTTATCATCTTGAATCACGACATCAGCAGTCTCAATGGTCGCATCACTCCCTAAGCCGCCCATGGCAATACCGACATCACTTAAAGCAACCACTGGGGCATCATTAACACCGTCACCAACAAATGCAACGCTCTCATTTTTGGATTTTATTTCTTTCACCTTGTTCACTTTATCCTCAGGAAGAAGGTCACCGAAAGCGTTGTCAATTCCTATTTGTTCTGCGACATATTTTACAACGCTTGTTTTGTCACCACTAAGCATTGTTGCCTTTACATTTAAATTATGTAACAGTTCTAAAGTTTTTTTAGCATCGTCTTTAATACTATCAGCGATAGTTATGTAGCCTGCAAATTTTTTATCATAAGCAATTGCAATAACGGTGTAAACAATTTTTGAAGGATCAACATCATATTGAATATTGAACTTATCCATAAGCTTGAAATTCCCTACGAGTATATCCTTACCGTTGATTACAGCTTTAAGACCATGACCTGCAATTTCCTCAGAATTCTCAACATTAATTGATGTATCCAAATCGCCAACATATTCGTGGATAGCAGTTGCCACAGGATGGGTACTCTTGCTCTCTACAACATTAACCATCTTAAGGATTTCATTTTTATCAAATTCTGATTTAATATCGACTTCCTGAACTTTAAATACTCCTTCCGTCATAGTACCGGTTTTATCCATCACAACATTTTTTATTTCGGCAATCTTATCTAGAAAATTACTGCCTTTAAATAAAATTCCGTTTCGACTTGCTGCACCAATACCTCCAAAATACCCTAAAGGAATTGAAATGACTAAAGCACAAGGACAAGAAATTACCAGAAAGATCAAAGCTCTGTATAACCAATCTCTAAAAATATAATTATCGACAAAAAAATATGGAATAAGACATATCAGTACTGCTAACACAACAACAATCGGAGTATAAACTCTTGCAAATCTTCTTATAAACAGCTCCGTAGGTGCCTTCTGCGCAGTCGCATTTTGAACCAATTCTAAAATCTTACTGAGTTTACTGTCCTCATAAGCTGTATTGATTTTTACCAAAGCAACACTATTCATATTAATCATCCCTGCAAGAACAGTCTCTCCTTTATTTTTTGTATCAGGTTTACTTTCGCCGGTTAGTGCTGCCGTATTAAAAGATGCTGAATCTGAAATAAGCTCTCCATCCAAAGCAAGTTTTTCTCCAGGTTTTAACTGTATGGTTTGCCCTATCTCTGCATTGGAAGCTTTAATAGTTTTTGTTTCGTTATTTTCAATAATTGTCACCTCATCCGGTCTTTGATCAAGAAGAGCTTTAATATTACTTTTTGCTCTTGTTACTGCTAGTGTTTGAAAAACTTCCCCTACAGCATAAAATAACATAACAGCTACACCTTCAGGATATTCACCAATTATAAAAGCTCCTATAGTTGCGATACTCATCAAAAAGAATTCAGAGAAAACATCACCATCCTTAATGCTTTCAAAAGCTTCTTTTAAAACAGGAAGCCCGACAGGGGCATAAGCTGCTGCATACCAAACAATACGAATCCAATCTTTAAACCAGTCTGGTTTAAAATAATTATCTAACGCAATTCCCAACAGAAGCAATAACAATGAAACTATTGCGGGAAGGAACATCTGAAAAGTACTCTTATCACTATTGTCATGATCGTGGTTATGTCCATCGTCATCGGAATGATGCTGTACTTCTTTCTTTACATTTGTTGAACAACAGCCATTATCCTCAACAATGAGTTTTTTGGCTCCTGCATCCTTATAAATCTTGCCTTCCTGAGGCGTACAGCAAAGCTGGTTACCTTGCTCATCGTAAGTGTGTTGATGTTTCATAGAAGTATATTTTAAGTGATTTTTAATTTTTTATTTTAAATTTTTACTTTGCTCCTTCTTTGCAATCCAGTTTTTATACCATTTGAATTTATTCAGGCTTAATACAAAAAGGGTGAGAACAGTTGCTAAAAATGACAATAAAAACATATTTAAGGCAAGAGCCGCTCCAATAGCTGACGCTGCCCATAGTGCTGTAGATGTTGTTAATCCCTGCATATTGCTTGATTTATCTTTTAATGCTAATCCAGCACTTATAAATCCAAGTCCTGCCGGAATTGCTGCAAGCATTCTGGCTATCGCTGATTTATCATCTGTAAGATGAGAGGCAACCGCAACAAAAAGACAAGATGCCAAGCAAAGAATAGCAAACGTTCGTATACCGGCATCTTTATGAGCTGCTTCTCTTTCATAACCTATAATGCTGCCGAATAATATAGATAGCAGCAATTTGCCTGAAAGAATAAGTTCAAATTTTATATCCATGTTGTATCTAACATTACTTGATTATTTTTGTTTCAAACCTTGATTTTTATAGAGATAATATGCAGTTTGATAATTTGCGACAGCCTTGTTAATATACTGATCAGAAAAAATCTTTGGTATCTGTTGATTTTGCGTTTTATTATATAAATAAGCTTCCACTTTCTGCTGAGGGCTCAATATCACAAGTTTATCGTTTTCCATATATCCCAACTTTTGATAGGTACTTACAAAAATTCTAGGAATATAATTGTCGCTCAAAACATTCTTACCATAAAGGTTACTTCTGTAGTTCCATCCCATTAAATCAAATAAAGTTGGATAAAGATCAATTTGTGAACACATTTTTTCAATTTTTAAAGAGTTTTGGTTCGGAAGATTTATAATCATTGCTGGGATATGATATTTGGAAATATCAATTTCATTTTTACCTGCGCTACTTGCGCAGTGATCAGCTACAATCACAAATACTGTATTTTTAAACCACGGCTTACTTCTAGCTTTTTTAAAGAATTGTCCGATAGCATAATCTGTATATTTTATTGCACCTTCCCTACCCGAACCGGATGGTATATCAATTTTGCCATCAGGATATGTAAACGGACGGTGATTGGAAGTGGTCATCACAAAATCATAAAAAGATTTTCCTTGTTTATATTTCTGGTCTGCCTGTTTAATCACTTGATTGTATAAATCTTCGTCACAAATCCCCCATGCATTTTCAAACGTAATTTCTTTCTGGTTGATCGGCGTCCTCAATGCCTGATAGTTTTCTTTTGCCAAAGGATTTCTCTTCTTATCTATAATATCATATCCGTTATTTCCAAAATATTTATTCATATTATCAAAATATCCATCTCCTCCATAAATAAATGTGTTATCGTAACCTTGTGCACTAAAAATTGAGCCTATAGTTGTAAGATGATCATTATCTTCTCTTCTGACAATACTGTTGCCTGGCGTTGGTGGGACAGCTAACGACAAAGCCTCCATTCCACGCACTGTTCTGGTTCCTGTAGCATACATTTGTGAGAATAAAATGCCACCGCCGGCTAAAGAATCTAAATTTGGAGTAAGCCCTTGTTTATTCCCGAAAGTACCCATAAAGTCCGCGCTGAAACTTTCCATTGTTATCATTATAACATTTGGCTTTATAAGATTTTGTTTGCTGGATATTTTTCGTTCTATAGAAAGGTTATTTGAGAAAAATCTTTGATTATCGTTCAAATCAGTTCTAACTATTTTAAAAGCGCTTTCGTTATCAATTAGTTTGTAAAAATGATCGTAATTGATTTCATTGTTTTTATAGGCGGAGAAAAACGAATAAATTCCTGCCTTAGAAATTTCATTTTGATAACGATTGACACTTTTATCTGCTAAACTATTACTGATAAACAAAGAGTATATTATGGTAAGGCAGAAAAATCCTAAAAAAACAATTAGTCTAACCGAAAATTTATGTTGTCCGTTAAATGAAAAAAAGAATATTTTGCTTTTGTAAAACAAAATAAATATTAAGGTCATAAGCAGAAGTATCGATGATATCAAAACGGGTAAAGGGTAAGACTCATTTATGTTATTAATAACTTCGTAAGTATATACCAAATAATCTACAGCAATAAAATTAAATCGGCTCTCAAACTCCTGCCAAAATGTAACCTCGGCAAAAAATGAAAATAAATGTATAAGAAGAAAAATAATAAAAGTGCTGTAGGTAATAATTTTATTGAATAAAGACCTTATGTATTTCTGAGGAAAAATCAATAGATAAAAACTGTATGGTAGCAGAAAGAATAATCCAACTCCAAAGTCAAACAAAAATCCCAGAAGAAAAATTTTCATTATAGGTAACAGAGATAAATCAGCCTTTTGAAAACTGACTGCTAAAAATCCAAATCGGAGAAGTAAAGACGATACCAGATAAAATAAAAAAGAATAAACCAGTAATGTGTAATTGCCCCAATAGTTTTGTTTTAATTTCATATATCTAAATATTTGAAATGATTAATTGCGTAAAAAAATACGTAAGTATGTAATTCATCTTGAATAGACCCAGATTTTTATAATTCATAGTCTATTTGATGTTTTAGAAATTTTCCCATTTACTTATTTCATCTATTAATGCAAGATGGCACAACTGCTATTATAGATGAACCTCCCCCTCTTGGTGCCCTTCAGTTTCAATTTGGAATGTAGTATGGCTAATTTTAAATTCAGAGGTGGCTTTATCTGACAAATTTTTCAAAAGTTTATTGAGATCTTCCTGATGGTCGGCTACTACGTGGGAACTCATCGCATTAACGCCGGAAGTCAATGACCAAACGTGGAGATCATGAAGTTTAATAACTCCTTTTACAGATTCCAAAGAATTTCTAAGCTCTTCTATATTGACATCTTTTGGAGTTCCTTCTAATAAAACATTCACAGCTTCTTTCAAGAGCTTCCAGGTTCTCGGAAATATTAATAACCCTATCACAGCGGAAATAAGGGGATCAGCATAATACCATCCTGTCGTCAACATAATAACTCCGGCAATCATTACTCCTACTGAGGTAAGCGCGTCAGAAAGAACCTCAAAGTAGGCACCCTTCATATTTAGGCTTTCACCTGAATCTTTTCTAATAATCATGATTCCGATAATATTCACCAGCAAGCCTATTCCGGCAACGATCATCATAGCTGTGCTCTGTACTTCAGGGGGATTTTTGAACCTTTGCCATGCTTCAAACAATACATATACAGAAATTCCCAACAGAACTACCGCATTGATTACTGCCGCCAGAATTTCTGTTCGGTAATAGCCGAATGTTTTCTGTGCATCGGCTTTTCTTTCACCAATTTTGATTGCTATAAAAGCAAGGAATAATCCGACCACATCAGTAAGCATATGAGCTGCATCGGCAAGTAGCGCAAGACTTTTAGTAGCTAAACCGCCAATAACTTCGGCAATCATATAAGTGCCACTTAAACATAAGACAATTAAAAGATTTCTTTTATGTTTTGCAGAAGCCGAAATATTTTTATTCTGATCGTTCATAACACTAAGATTTGTATTAGATTAAGCCTACATTTCATAATAGCTTGTACTCACTTCTTTAACTGGTACATTCTTCTCTCCGATCATTTGCAAAAGATTGATTTCAATTGTTTTTGCTAATGATGTCATTGGAGTATCTACCGGTGTATTTTCAAAGGGGTCCTGCATTATGATTGCTGTTTTCTCAATAGCTATAAAAATCACAGGTACAATAATTGTCGTGGCAATCTCAACACCAAGTTGTGAGTCTTCCAGTCCAAATGGCAGAAGAAATGCAAAAACGTAAATCAATGTATGCAGCAAAATGCTGTAGGCACGAGGGAAAACAGTATTTTTTAAACGCTCACATTTTCCCATACTGTCACAAAACCTGATGACCATATCGTTCATCTGTACCAATTTGTATTCAGATAAATTCTCCTGTTCTGCCAATTTCCTAAGGTGATCAGAATGTTTATCTAAAAGGGCATTGGGAATATTTAAAGCATTGATGTTTTGCGATTCTAAGTATTCTCTTACTCTTATTGAAAAAGGTACTTTTCTTAAACTTTCTCCTAAAGCATTCAGCCAGATGATATGTCGTTCTGCAAACTCAGATGTATCATTTTCTGAGTTAGGGAAAAATTGTTTTATTAATCTCATAAATGATCTTGAATCATTCACAATAGCGCCCCAAACGGTTCTTGCTTCCCACCATCTTTCATAAGATTGTGCAGTCCTGAATGCTAAAAGTAAAGAGACAGCAGTTCCTAAAAGTGCAGGAATACTCAATGGTATGGTAATTTTTTTCAAAAAATCAATGTCGTCTAAAAAGCCTATTAGAAAAGCAAAGCTGACAATCAAAACGATCTGAAATTTAATCTGTTTAACAAAATACCAAACCGAAATTCTTTTGTTTAAAAGCATAATTGAGGATTTTTTAATTATTGACTAAATTTATTTTGCAACATTGTTTTACGTTTTTTTATTACTTTTAAAATAATGTATAGAATCATAGTAAGAATACAGCCTACAATAAAAATCATATTATAATGCGTATGTCTTAGGATAATTTCTCCGGTAATTTCAAAAACAGTAAAAATCAGAAACATGGCAAAAAGTCCGTTTTTTTCTTTTAATAGAACTTTTTTTAAACTGAAGCTAAGATGAGTATTTCTGAAAAGGTATAAATTCGGTATAAAAACCGGTACTTTATCAGCCCACTTAGTATATTGCTCTCCAAATTTTCTTTCTAAAAATTGCTCTTCAGCAAAAACAATCCTTTCATAATAGACCCAATAAAAAAACACAAATGAAATTACAAACCACAGATTTTCAGTAAACATCGCAAGCCCAAGCCACATAAAAAAATTACCTAAGTACAATGGATTTCTGGTTGTACTGTAAATACCTGTAGTGTTTAATTCATCTGCAACCTGCCCTGCTTTTGTATTTCTTCCTGAAGTATTATGCGGAGTAAAACCAACAGTATACACTCTTATAATCAAACCTAAAATGCTTACAGCTAAACAAAGCATCTCAAAGAAAAGTGAACAATCATTATCGTTTTTCAGCAAAACATTTTGGATAAAAACTCCTAAGCCAAGCGCCAGAACGATAATCGGCAAAAAACTTCTGTATCTGAACAGCCAATTTCCCTGGGTTTCTAATTCTTGTTTTAAAGGCATAACTAATATTTTTAAAATCAAGTGAAATCAAGATAGGATTTCACTTGATTATTGATTAATTAATGTCCGTGGTCTCCTGCATTAGAAAGCTTAGCATTCACGAAGAATGCGCCTTTTACCACAATTTTTGCATCAGGTGCAATTGCACTCACAGGCGTAATCGCTGTGTAACCCATATCTGAAGTCCCTTTTACCACTTCAATTTTTTCAAAATTCATTTTCTTAGCCTGCTCCTTTGCATGGTTTCCTGCTTCGGTTTCATTTTTGTGACCGTGTTCCGCCTCTCCTTCATCATGCCCGTGACCATGATCGTCATCTCCTTTTTCTTCAGCGTGCTCTTCCACTTTTTTAGAAGTTTGTACAAATACATAGAATTTACCATCGGCTTCTACAATAGCTTCATTTGGAACGGCGGGAGTTTGTGAATTTCCAAGGCTTACATTTCCTGTAATATTCATTCCGTCAATCAAGCCAGCTTTGTTCCCGGTAACCATTGCATGAACTGAAATCGTTTTACTTTCATTTTCAAAAGATGATCCGATGCTGTACACTTTTGCATTAAAGGTTTCTTCCGGATTGTTGGTGAGCTTAAACTGCACAATCTGACCAACTTTCATTTTGGGAAGATCTCTTTCAAAGACTTGTAAATCCAAATGAATTGAGCTGTTATCGATGATCTCCAAAACCGGTGACGATACATCAACATAACTTCCTATCTGTGCATTAATCGTACTAACTGTTCCGCTGATTGGCGATGTAATGACCAAGCCTGATCTTAGGTTTCCATTGCTTACTTTCCCAGGACTGATTCCCATTAGCTGTAATTGTCTTTGTAACGATGATCTCTGGGTTCTTAAACTTTTTAGCTCCGCATCAGAACTTTGCAGATTCTTTTTTGCTCCGGCATCATTGTCAAAAAGCTCCTTTTGCCTTCTGAATTCCTGCTCTGCATAAGTTATTCTGCTGTTAATAGTCAGATATTGTTCCTGTAACTGAATGTATTCAGGGTTACTGATTGTAGCAATAACCTGTCCCTGTCTTACATAATCTCCTATCTGAACGGTTAATGTCTTAATGACACCTCCATACAGTGAAGTGACCGTTGCCTTTCTGTTATTGGGTACACGAAGAACACCATTTGCCTTAATAGTTGAGGCTAAATCTTTCATTTCTAAAGTTCCAAGACTGATTCCTACAGATTTCATCTGTTCTTCAGTCAGTTCCGCAATAGTTTGCGGAGCTTCTTCGTGACTTTCTTCTGCCTGTTCTGTTTTTGGTTTCTCTTCTCCTTCTGCCGGAGCATCTTTTTTTCCACAGCTGACCGCTAGAATAGAAATTAAGGCTAGAGATACAATGCTATATTTGATTTTCATTTGTCTATTTATTGATGATTGAATTAATGATAACTACAGATTCGTTGACCTGTTGAATAGATTCCAGGTATTTAAGCTGAATATTGGTGGAAGTCTGCAGTGCAAAAAGATATTCTACATAAGAAATTTCTCCTGTTTTATAACCTAATTGTCCTGCTTTGGCAATTTTCTCAGCATTTGGAATCGCTTGATTAACGTAGTAGTCATACTGATTAACATTTTGCTGATATTGATTAAATGCATTTTGCAATTGCGCTTCAAGCTGCTTTTGCTGGAATTTTGCATTTGATTCTGCCATTTGTCTCTGATATTCATAAGACTGGATTCTTGCTTTCGTAGCTCCAAATGTCAAAGGAATAGAAACACCAATTGTTGCCGAATGAAACCTGTTTCCTCCATTGAAATACTGATCCATCCCGTTGATGGTTTGAAATCCTATCAATGACTGATTAGTATATCCGATGGTAAAGTCAGGAAGTCCCAAAGATTTTTCAACTTTCTTATTTTTTTCCGCAATCTGCATTTCCTGATAAAAAGCTTTTACGGTAGGATGCTGTGCAATGGCACTGCTGTCTAAAACATATTGTGCTTGTAGCGGATGATAGTTCTGATCAAATGGAACTGAAATATCCTCTTCAATATTTAGCAATGTTTTTAAATTTTTATAGGCATTGGTAAGATAAACCTCATTCTGTTTAAGCAATAAGTTGATTTCCCCTCTCTGTGTTTCAGCTGTATTGATTTCAATTTTTTTAATATCTCCGGCTTTAAACCTAACCGTTGCAACTCTGATAAAGTCATTGTATAAACTATCCAGATTGCTAAGCTTGGATTTATTAAATTGTAAATACTCAATTTGATAATAATACGTTCGAACCTGTTTCGCTAATTCATTCATAGAAACTTCCCTGTTGATTTGCTTTCCTTTAATCTGTTCCGCAATCAACTCTTTTCTTGCTTTGAACAAAGTTGGAAATGGAATCGTTTGGGAGATCGAAAATGATTGGTCAAATTTCTTAGAGTTATACTGCCCCAATTGAGCATCCACATTCATTTTCGGGAGCTCTTTGGACGTTGGAATCAATGCCTGTGTAGCTTTAATATCCAGATCTCTCGATCGGATTGATTGATTATTCTCAATAGCAGTACGTGTAGCTTCTTCGACTGTTATGGTTCTTCCCTGTTGTGCACTAAAAGTCTGTCCTAAAAATAAAAATCCTAAAACCACAATGGCGGTTACCGATTTGTTATTGATCTTTTTTAAATTAATCTTGGTATTAAAAATAATATACAACATTGGTAAGACAAATAATGTTAAGAAAGTCGCCGTAACCAAACCTCCGATAACAACTGTCGCCAAAGGTTTTTGCACTTCAGCTCCTGCACCTGTAGAAATAGCCATCGGTAAAAATCCTAATGAAGCTACTGTTGCAGTCATTAAAACAGGTCTTAATCTTGTTTTTGTACCTTCCATTACTCTTTTCAGAATATTGGTCTCGCCTTCCTTTTCCAATTGATTAAATGTTCCAATCAATACAATTCCATTCAAAACGGCAACACCAAATAAAGCAATAAAGCCAATTCCGGCACTGATACTGAATGGCATATCTCTCAATAATAATGCGAATACACCACCAATCGCACTCATAGGAATAGCCGTAAAAATTAAAGTGGCTTGCTTAAATGAATTAAATGTAAAATAAAGCAGCATAAAGATTAAGAATAGCGATACTGGAACTGCAATCATTAATCTCTTACTTGCTGCCTGAAGATTCTCAAATTGACCTCCATAGGTAAAATAATATCCTGCAGGAAGTTTTACTTCTTTATCGAGCTTTGATTGTATGTCCTTAACTACACTTTCAACATCACGGTCTTTCACATTGAAACCTATTACAATCCTTCTTTTTCCCGCTTCGCGGCTGATTTGGGCAGGCCCTAATTTGTAACTAATATTAGCAACCTGGGCGAGTGGAATTTGCGTTCCAGAGGCAGTAGAAATCATTAGATTACTAACATCGTCAATATTTGTTCTGTGTAAACTGTCTAATCTTACAACCAGATCGAACCTCCTTTCATTTTCAAAAACCTGACCTGCTGATTTACCTGCAAAAGCTGTACTTACTGCATTATTAACGTCTTCAATGTTTAATCCGTAATTGGCCATTCTGGTTCTGTCATACTCTACGTTAATCTGAGGGAGTCCGCTTACACGCTCAATTTGGGGAGATGTAGAACCTTTAACAGACTGTATTACCTTAGCAGTCTTATCAGCATAAATTGCCAGAGAATCTAAGTTTTCACCAAAAATTTTAACTGCAACATCTTGTCTAATACCTGTCATTAACTCATTGAAACGCATTTCGATAGGTTGGTTCTTTTCAAAGAAAACTCCAGGAATCACTTCTAATTTCTCTGAGATTT
>NZ_JBBCQL010000123.1:0-13119 GCF_037149975.1 Chryseobacterium sp. VD8
CCTTTCCCTCAGAGGTTTTTTCTATATTAAAAAACTTTTGCATCTTAAATTATCTCGATAAAGCAGGAGGATTCTGAAGATTTCCTGATTTATTTTTTTTATCCTTTACATACTGATCCGCTTTGGGATCTTTCTTTAATACTATTTTCTGGGCATCATCTGCAATACCGCTCATCTCTTCCTTCACCACATAATATTTGAAGCTTTCCACAAAATCCTGAGATTTTACATTATGTGTTTTCAGGATATATCTTGTTCCTGCCTCCAGGTTCGTGTTGGGATACATGAAAGTTGCCTGATCGTTAATGGAAAGATCAGCCAGAATTTCTGCCATCTGATCTTTCGGGATCAGATTTTTAGGCTTATCGATGTAGTCTCCGCATGAAAACAGACACATCAGAACGAAAATGAAGATCAGTTTTTTCATAATCTGTTGATGATGGATTTCCATTTTAAATTTAAAACTCCAAAAACCGCTTCATGAATGATACCGCCATTCATTTTGCTTTCTCCCAGAATTCTGTTGGTAAAAATAATAGGAACTTCTACAATTTTAGATCCTTTTTTAAAAGCTCTGAATTTCATTTCGATCTGAAATCCATATCCTTTTAATTTTACGTTATCCAAACCGATTTCTTCCAGAACCTTTCTTGAAAAACAGACAAAGCCTGCCGTAGTATCATGAATCGGAAGTCCCAAAACAAAACGAACATATTTTGAAGCAAAATAAGACAGTAAAACTCTTCCCATAGGCCAGTTTACCACATTTACTCCTTTGGAATAACGGGAACCGATTGCCATGTCTGCTTTTAAACAGGCTTCATACAGCTTAGGCAGATCATTCGGGTTGTGCGAAAAATCGGCATCCATTTCAAAAATATAATCATACTTATTTTCGATCGCCCATTTGAAACCATGAATGTATGCTTTTCCCAAACCATCTTTCACCTTTCGTACCGACAGATGAAGATAATGAGGATAATTCTTCTGCAACTCCTTCACCAAGTCCGCCGTTCCATCAGGAGACGAGTCATCCACTACCAAGATATGAAAGTCGTCTTCCAATGCAAAAACTGCGGAAATAATATTTTCAATATTTTCCTTTTCGTTGTAAGTCGGAATTATGACCAGTTTTTTCATTTCAGTTTGCAAAGATAGTTTATTTAACCTTTTTATTTTATACAAAATAATCTATAATTTTGCAAAAAAATTCCGTTGCCGTTATCACAAACATTTATAAATCATGTAAGAATACCTGAACATAACGATTGGGTAATCTTTATATTGCTGGGCTGTATCTTTTTATACCTTTTTATGATGAACGTCGTAGAAAGAGAAGCCAACCTGAAAGATTTTCTGCTTCAAAAATATTTTGATGCCAGTAACAACCTTCCGAGCTGGGTAATCACTTCCTGTGTTATTACACTTACGCTTTCGGTTTTAATTTCGCAGTATATTCCTGTTGTTCCTAAATTTGTTGCCGATCTTCAGATTTTGGGGTATCAGCTTAATAAATTTGGTTTTTGTTTAATTGCGGTCATATTTTTTTATGCAATAAAATCAAGTTTAGGATTTTTATTTTTCCAAAGCATTGGCGACGGAAAGAAATGGACTGTTTTTTATTTTACCTCTACAAAATTTTATTTTGTCCTGTCTTTTTTGTTAATAATTTTATGTGTAACCCACTATTATTTCCCGATCGACAGAAATAAAATGTTTTTATATTACATTTTCTTTTTCTCTTTTGTATTCATTTTCAAGGTGTTTTTCTATTTATTTCACAAGAACAACATCTTACCTGAGAAATGGTATTATAAATTTTTGTATATTTGCACGCTCCAAATCGCACCCATTTTGTTGCTTTGGAAACTATTGTTTTTTTAATAACTGTCAATGATGAGAATAAAGTCTATATTGGTTTCTCAACCAGCGCCAAGTGAGTCGTCTCCGTACCTGGAAATTGCAAAGAAGGAAAAAATAAAGATTGATTTCCGCCCTTTCATCCACGTCGAAGGAGTTGACAATAAAGAGCTTAGAACACAAAAGATCGATCTTACACAATATACCGGAATTATTTTCACGAGTAAAAATGCGATCGACCATTACTTCAGATTAGCTGAAGAGCTTCGTTTTTCGGTTCCTGATACGATGAGATACATCTGCCAGTCGGAAGCCATTGCGAATTATCTTCAAAAGCATATTGTGTACAGAAAAAGAAAGATCAGCTTCGGGGAAAAGAATTTCTCGGATCTTCTTCCGCTGTTTAAAAAATTCCCGAGCGAAAAATATCTTTTGCCATCATCAGATGTTTTAAGTCCGGATATTACCAAAACAATGGAAGCTTCTAATGTAGACTGGAAAAGAGCAATCATGTACAGAACCGTTTGCAGCGATCTTACAGACATCAATGTAAAGGATTATGATATGCTGATCTTCTTCAGTCCGCAGGGAATAAAGTCTTTACAGCAGAATTTTCCGGATTTCAAGCAGGAAGAAACAAAAATCGGCGTTTTCGGTGCAACTACTTCAGCAGCAGCAGAAGAAGCAGGGCTAACAGTAGATTTAATGGCTCCTACAAAGGAAACTCCGTCCATGACCATGGCATTGGAAAAGTATATTAAAGCATTACATAAATAAGTTTTTAATATAAAATATAAAGCAACCGTCTTTTCTTACCGGAAAGATGGTTTTTTTTTAACTAAATTTGAACAAGAATTAATATTGAATGGAAGCTCCAAAGGCAAAAAAAATAGAAAAAATACTTGAAACACACGGTGATAAAAGGTTAGACCCCTATTTCTGGCTCAACGAAAGAGAAAATCCGGAAGTGATACAATATCTTGAAGAGGAAAATGCATATGCAGATTTCATCATGAAAGATACAGAGTCTTTTCAGGAAGAACTTTTTGAGGAAATGAAAGCCCGTTATAAAAAAGACGACGAGTCTTTACCTTATTTCTTTAACGAATACTGGTATATCGTTCGTTATGAAGAGGGAAAAGAATATCCTATTTTCTGCAGAAAATACCAAAGTCTCGAAAACGAAGAAGAAATTATTCTGGACGTTAATATTTTGGCAGAAGGTGAAAATTATTTTGAAGTAGGAAGTGTTGCTGTTTCTCCAAACAACCAATTGGCTTCATTTTCAACGGACAATGTGAGCCGAAGAATTTATACTATTAAATTTAAAAATTTACAGACTGGTGAGACACTTCCTGATGAAATTGAAAACACCACAGGAAAAGCAGTCTGGGCAAATGATAACGAGCATATTTTCTACATCAGAAAAGATGAAAGTTTAAGAGCTTTTCAGGTGTACAGACATAAACTGGGAACAGATTCTTCGGATGATGTGCTGATTTTCCATGAAAAAGATGATACATTCGACGTAAATGTTTTCAAAACCAAATCTCTGGAATATATTTTTATTGCCAGTTCGAGTACCATTTCGGATGAGCACAGATTTATTCCTTCGGATGATGTTTTCGCAGACTGGACGATTATTCAGCCCAGAATAGATGATCTGGAATACTCGGTTGAGCATTATGAAGACGAATTCTACATTATTACCAACGCAGACGATGCTTTCAATTTTAAAATTGTAAAGACAAAGATCGAGAACTGCGGAATGGAGAACTGGGTGGATGTAATTCCTCACCGTCCGGAAGTTTTACTGGAAGGTTTTGAGATCTTTAAAAACTATCTGGTTCTTGAAGAAAGAGAAGAAGGTCTTTTACAGATCAAGATTATTGACGAGAAAACGCAGGAATCACATTATCTGCCGTTTTCAGATCCTACTTATACCGCTTACATCGGAGTAAATCTGGAATTTGATACGGAAGTTCTCCGCTACGGCTACACTTCTCTTACACAGCCAAGTTCCACCTACGAATATAATATGAAGGAAAAAACCACAAAGCTTCTGAAACAACAGGAAGTTTTGGGCGGAAAATTCTTTGCCGAAAATTATATTTCCGAGAGAATCTGGGCAGATTCCAGAGACGGAGAAGCAAAAGTTCCTATTTCTCTGGTTTACCATAAAGACACCCCAAAATCTGCGGATACGCCTTTACTTTTATATGGTTATGGAAGTTACGGACACACTGTTGATGCAAGTTTTTCGAATGTAAGGCTTTCTATTTTAGACAGAGGTTTCATTTATGCGATTGCCCACATCCGGGGTGGAGAATATCTGGGAAGAGAATGGTATGAAGACGGAAAAATGCTGTTCAAGAAAAATACATTTTTCGATTTTATTGATGCCGGAAAATTTTTAATTAAAGAAAATTATACTTCCTCGAAACATTTATACGCAATGGGCGGAAGCGCAGGAGGACTATTGGTGGGAGCCGTGATGAATTACGAACCTTCCCTGTTTAACGGAATTGTAGCACAGGTTCCTTTTGTGGACGTTGTAACGACTATGCTGGACGAAACCATCCCTTTAACAACCGGAGAATACGACGAATGGGGAAATCCGAATGACGAAGAATATTATCATTACATGAAAGAATATTCGCCGTATGACAACGTGGAAGTTAAAGATTATCCAAATCTTTTGATTACCACAGGATTACACGATTCTCAGGTACAATACTGGGAACCTGCAAAATGGACGGCAAAACTGCGGGAACTGAAAACGGATAACAATATCCTGATTTTCAAAACAGACATGAGCGCAGGACACGGCGGAGCGAGCGGAAGATTTGAATCTCTGAAAGAAGATGCTTTGGAATATGCTTTCCTGGTAAAACTGGAATGTAAAATATAGGGATTATGTTTATTTTCCCGAAAAAATAGAATAAACAATAAAAAGAATTGATATATAATGAACGAAGCGGAACTATGGCAAAAAATAGAGCAATTCTTTATTGAAAATTTCGATACGGAAAAAAATGCTCCGATAGAAACCTACCTTTTTCTGATCGGACTTCAGGAACTGGGAAGTGGACAGCAAAAATATACAAAAGATGATAAGGTAAATTTAATCCACATTGCAGTGTGCAGATTACTGGAACCTTTCGGATATTATAAATTTTCGCATTACGATGACGAAGGATATCCACACTTTGATAAACTGGAAGATCTTCCGGAACTGAAACCGAACGAACAGCAGCTTTTAATGAAAAAAGCAATTATTCAGTATTTTCAGGATGAAGAAATACTTTAGAAATAAAAAAGGGAGAGTAAATTTTTACTTTCCTTTTTTATTTTATACATAGTGTTTATTATAACAAAAATTAAAAATTTATAAAAAAACGTTAAATAACGCCTTTTTAAGAAAAATTACACAATTTATTGGCGCGTTTTTTGTTTATCAAGTCATAAAATAATTAATTTTAACACTCATTATTTCAAAAACGATTAAAATAAAGTAAATGAATAATAAGTTCATCCCAATAATTTCTGTGTTTATGACGATCTCTTTGATTGTATTCGTTACACTCCAGTTTTATTGGCTGAAAAATTATTACGGAGCACTGGAACAGGAGTTTTCCAACAAAGTGTATTCCGCATTGGAAAGTACTTCTAAAAATATGGAGGAAATCGAAGTAGACAAATATTTAAATATAGATAATAAGGATTTCAGAAACAATATTTTAGCAAACAGCGATCAGCCTACTTTAACCACGATTCAGCAGGTAGAAGATTCCGGAACGCAGAGACAGATTATTTACTCTAAAAATATTATTGAAAAAAGTCAGCTTCCGATTTCCAAACAGGGAGATTCAATCAAGCTTACAAAATTGTATTCTGACGAAGCTGCTTATAAAATAAAAAGAGACACCACGAAACGCGAAATCCTTACCGCAGACATTAATCAGGATCTGGAAAACGGAGATTATGCGATGAAAGAATATGCGAAGATTATAGGAAATAATTTACCGATCAGCAAAAGAGTTGACGCTAAAATCTTAGATTCTGTTATTTCCAAAGAATTAAAAATCAGAGGAATAAGCGCGAAATTCGGGTACGGAATTATTGATAAGAATAATAATCTTACCAAAGTTTTTAATAAAGATTATAAAGAGAAAAAAGACAACAATACGTATAGTTATCCGCTTTTTACTGATCAGAAAGAAAGAACACTTTACAGTCTGGCTCTGGTTTTTCCAAAGAAAGATTACTCTTTAGCCATGAACAACTGGCCTATGCTTTTGGGAACTTTTCTTTCGCTTCTTACCATTTTGGGAATTTATATTATTTCCATTAATTATATGATGAGGCAGAAAAAACTGGCGGAAGTGAAAACAGATTTCATCAACAATATGTCTCACGAGTTCAAAACTCCTCTGGCAACGATTTCTGTAGCAACAGACTCTTTGGCGAATGATAAGATTGCAACCAATCCGGAAAAGGTAAAATACTATTCGGAACTGATTAAGCAGGAAAATCTGAGGATGAAAAAGCAGGTGGAAAATGTTCTGAATATGTCTAAACTTGAGCGTAATGAAGTGAAATTATTCCTAAAGGAAACCAACGTAAGAGAACTGATCAGAAGAACGGCAGAATCTTTCAGTCTTATTGTAAAGCAGAGAAACGGTACGCTGAGAGAGGAATTTAATGCAACGAATTATAATTTTAAAATTGATGAATTTCACATCTCGAATATGTTGGTAAACCTTTTGGACAATGCCAACAAATATTCGCCGGAAACGCCGGAAATCTCTATTAAAACAAGAAATGAAGGACATTTTTATGTAATAGAAGTTTCAGATAAAGGAATGGGGATGGAAACCCAGAATAAAACGAAAATTTTCGAAAAATTCTTCAGGGAAGAAACCGGAAATATTCATAATGTAAAAGGACAGGGTTTAGGACTGTCTTATGTAAAAAAGATTGTGGAACTCCATAAGGGACAGATTATTGTAGATTCTCAAAAAGGAAAAGGAAGTACATTTACAATAAAGCTTCCGATGGCATAGATAAAATTTTTATCCAATAAACAAATATTAGAAAAGAGGAGAATGACTTGTTCATTCAAAATTATTAACGATTAATAGTTACAACTATGAGCAACAGAATATTATTAGTAGAAGACGACCAGAGTTTTGGGGCAGTGCTGAAGGATTATTTAACGATAAATAACTTCGAAGTTACTCTTGCTACAGACGGAGAACAGGGGTTGAAAGAATTTACGGAAAACGAATTCGATATCTGTATTTTCGACGTGATGATGCCTAAAAAAGACGGTTTTTCATTAGCAGAAGACGTAAAAAAAATAGATAAAAATACACCGATCATTTTCTTAACTGCAAGAAATATGAGAGAAGATATCTTGAAAGGATATCAGTTGGGAGCAGATGATTATATTACAAAACCATTTGATACCGAGCTTCTTTTATATAAAATTAAAGCCATTCTTCAGAGAAGTTCCACCTTGGAAAATGAAGAGCAGGAACAGTTTAAAATCAGCAATATTTTCTTTGATTCTATGTTGAGACAGTTGAGAGTCGGCGACAACGAATACAAGCTTTCTCCAAAAGAAAACGAATTGCTTAAACTTCTTTGCATCCACAGAAACGATTTCATGCCGAGAGATTTAGCATTGAGAAAAATCTGGAAAAAAGAAAACTATTTTACGGCAAGAAGTATGGACGTTTATATTGCTAAGCTTCGTAAACTTCTAAAAGACGACGAAGGACTGGAAATCATCAACGTACACGGAGAAGGATTCAGACTTTTAGTTAAGAATTAATTCTAAAAAACGACTATTATTATAAAATTAGCAAAGCATTTAAAAATGTTTTGCTAATTTTGTTTTATATGAAAACTACATTGTTGGGCATACTTGCCATTTCTATATTTACGGTATCGTGTAAAAAGGATGAGAGAGCTACTTATCTTAAAGAAGAAGCCGGAGTTCCGCAGGCTCCTGTAGCGGTTAATCAGGCTCCTAAAGCTTCTATTTTGGATCAGGCGGGAATTAAAACAACAACAGGATCAGGAACGTCAACCGTTACTTCTCCGGGAATGAATCCTCCACACGGTCAACCCGGTCATAGATGCGATATTCCGGTAGGACAGCCATTAAATTCTGCTCCTGCACAACCTCAACAGGGAACTCAGAATGTTGCGGTAAATGCTCCGCAGGGACAGACCATTCAGATTGATCCGAATTCTCTGAAACCCGGAAAATTTGCCGTAGACCAAAGCGGAAAAGCAAAAACCGTAAAAACTCCGAAAGGGATGAATCCGCCTCACGGAGAACCGGGACACCGATGCGATATTCCGGTAGGAGAACCTTTGAACAGCAAACCGGCTCCGGTTCAGCAGCCTGTACAGCAAAATATGGCACAAAACGCTCCGGCTCCGACACCTGCTCCAACAGGTCCGAAACCGGCAGTAAATCCTCCTCATGGAGAACCTTGGCATGACTGTGCGAAGAAAGTGGGAGAGCCTTTATAAGAAATTTTGTACTTTTGTGTTATGAAATTATTTCAGATAATAACTGTTATTTTCTGCCTGGGAATCTTTCTGATTCCTAAAGATAATTTCTATGCACAGAATATGCTGGAAAACTGTTGCAAAAAAGATTCTGAAATGAGATGCTGTAAAAAAGAGCATTCTCAAAATTCCGAAAATAATCATCACAAAAAAGAGGAGAAATCAAATTGTAACGACGATTGCTGTTCAACCTGTTTAGCCTGTTATACTTTTATAGAAACTCCTTTTTCAAAGAGTTTACAGTTAGAATATTCATATTACAAATCGAATAAAAATTCACAGTTCGAATATTCGGATCCTTATCTTTCAAGCCGTTTAAAAGAAATCTGGCAGCCGCCGAAAATAGCTTAATTAAAAGTGAAATACAACATCAGTTTACAAGCATAACAATGATTGCTTGTGTTATCTGATTATTACATGGCTATATTCAAGCTTGAGTTAATTTAAATTTTAAACAAAATGAAATTATATATTTCCAGGATTATTCTTGGTGTATTCTTAGTATCCGTACAATTTATTTTTGCCCAGAATCTTTCTAAAAACCAGTTCAAAGTAAAAGGAAACTGTGAAATGTGCAAAGAAAGAATCGAAAATACGGCTAAGAAAACAGGTGCAAAAACAGCAGTCTATTCAATTGATTCACAGACATTAACTATTGAAACAGACAACAATGCTTCTTCTTATGAAATCTTAAAAAAAGTCGCCGAAGCAGGTCATGACAATGAAAAATTCAAAGCCTCTGCTGAAACGTATGAAGCTCTTCCGGAATGCTGTCATTACACCAGAGACTTACAGCCACAAACCATTGAAAATCATGAAAATCATGCTAAAAAAGAAAATGAATTTTATGTAAAAGGCAATTGCGAATCCTGCAAAGCAAGAATTGAAAAAGCCGCAAAAGATGCAGGAGCAGATTCCGCAGAATGGAATGCCGAAAGACAAATTGTAACGCTGAATTTTGATCCGAATAAAACATCATCAGACAAAATTTTGAAGAAAATTGCGGAAGTTGGGCATGATAACGAGAAGTATAAATCCAGCGACAATACGTATAAAAATCTGCCTTCATGCTGTCTTTACGATAGAGAAATTCCTTTTGGAGAAACAAATCCGAAAGTTCATGCGGAAGAAGGAAATCCTTCAGAAAACACAGATCACGCTGATCATCATGAAGCGGGTGAAAATCACGGCAGTCATGAGAAAAATATTGAAGGCGTTACAGTAACCGGATCAAAAGCGGCAACGTCTTTAAATAAAAAAGAAGCAGGACTTATTTTTAATATTGATAAAAAAGAACTCCTGAAAGCAGCCTGCTGTAATTTGTCTGAGAGTTTTGAAACCAATGCAACCGTTGATGTTTCTTTCAGCAATGCGGTTACAGGAACAAAGCAACTGAAAATGTTAGGTTTAGACCAAAAATATACGAGCTTAACAAAAGAGTTACTGCCCGAAATCCGCGGATTGGCTTCCGCTTACGGGCTGAGTTTCATTCCCGGAAGATGGATTGAAAGCATTCAGCTTACCAAAGGCGGAAGTACCGTAACGAACGGTTATGAAAGCATTACAGGACAAATAAATACAGAACTTCTGAAAAATGCAGAAAAGACGGAAACTTCACTGAATTTATTTTCAGATTTTAACGGAAGAGCAGAAGCGAATATCACCAGTGTTTCGCCCATCAATGAACAATGGTCACAGACATTTTTGCTGCACGGAAACGGAACTTTCGGAGATACCGATATGAATGATGACGGATTTCTGGACAGACCAAAAGGGACACAGTTAAACGCAGCTTATTTACTGAATTACAATGACCTGCAAAAGTCAGGTTTCGGTTCACATTTTGGAATTAATTTCATCAAAGACGAAAGAACTTCGGGACAGACCGGGTTTGATAAAAAAGTTTCGCAGGAAAAACAACCGTTGTACGGAGTTGGAATTGATATCTCAAGATTTCAGGTTTGGAATAAAACAGGCTATGTTTTTAAAGGAAAACCTTACCAAAGTCTGGGCTGGATGAACCAGTACACTTTTCATCAGCAGGACAGCTTTTTTGGACTGAGAAATTATTCCGGAAAACAGCAGACGTATTATTCCAATTTAATTTTTGAAAGTATTTTGGGAAATACCAATCATAAATACAAAGCCGGAGCGAGTTTTATGTATGACGGATATGACGAAAACTATTTAACCTCAGCCATCAAAAGAAACGAGATTGTTCCGGGAGCTTTTGCAGAATATACTTTAACGGGTTTAAAATACACTTTGGTTGCGGGAGCGAGAGTGGACTTTCATAATCTTGCCGGAACGCAGTTCACTCCGAGACTGAATTTTAAGTATGATTTTACACCGCAGACGATTTTGAGGCTTTCCGCAGGAAGAGGGTTCAGAACGGCAAACATTTTTGCCGAAAGTCAGCAGTATTTCGCATCTAACCGATCCATTCAGGTTTTACAGAACGGAGGAAATATTTATGGTTTAAGACCTGAAATTGCATGGAATTACGGAGCGAGTTTACAGCAGGAATTCAAACTTTTCGGAAGAAAATCTACCATTGTTGCAGATTTTTTCAGAACAGATTTTCAGGATCAGGTGATGGTGGATCTGGACCGGTCTCCTCAACAATTGACTTTCTATAATCTTGACGGAAAGTCTTTCGCAAATTCTTTCCAGACTCAGTGGGATTTCATTCCCTTCAAAAATTTTGAAGTGAGACTGGCTTACAAATATTATGATGTTCAGGCAGATTATCTGGATGGAAGACGTGAAGTTCCTTTCATGGCAAAACACAGAGGTTTTGTAAATCTTGCCTACTCTACCAACAAAAACACTAAAGGCGGATTCTGGAGTTTCGACACCACACTGAATGCAGTTGGAAAACAGAGACTTCCCAATACTTCATCGAATTCTGCGGAATTTCAGCTTCCTTCCTATTCCGAATCCTATGTGGTTTTAAATGCACAGATTTCAAGGAATTTCAATAAGAAAATCAGGGCGTATTTAGGAGGAGAAAATTTAACTTCTTATTATCAGAAAAATGCCATTGTTGATGTTAAAAATCCTTTCGGAAATTATTTTGACGGCGGAATGGTATATGCTCCGATCATGAAAGCTAATTTTTATGTGGGAGTGGATGTTACTTTTTAAGTTTGAGAGTTTGAGGATTTGAGCGTTAGTGAGTTAGCGAGTTTGAGTTGTAAGCTGAAAACCAGAATTAATATTATTTGCACCTAGTTTAAACCATTAAGATTTCTGTTAAGGAGTTTAGAATATTAAGAGGAACTTACCTTTTTAGTTTTATACTTATTGAAAGTAATTTGTTTTTCTAAACTAAACTTAACCTCTTAAATTCTTTTAATGGTTCAGAAATCAGCAATTAAGTTTATATTATTAAGCATGATTTCAATAATTAATAGGGTTGGAATCATGCTTTTTTGTACATTTATAGGAAAGCAAAAGGATGTCGCAAACACTTATCTTTGAAGACCAGTACAAGAAACTGGGATTCGAAACTTTTTCCAAAAACAATCTGCACGATTTTAAAGACAACAAATACAAATCTGAAATTAAAATTTTCTATATTCCTGCGGGATATGACTTGTCTGTGGATTTCAGACATTATAAAACAGAAAATCCTGCTTTATTTTTTCTGACGAATCAGCATCTGCAAATTGAAAAAGGAAGCAACGAATCGCATCTGATCTATTATAACCGCGATTTTTACTGCATTCAGATTCATGATAAGGAAGTCGCCTGCGACGGACTGCTTATTCATAACGTGTTTGAAATTCCTCTTGTTGAACTGGATGCCGAGGAAAATTCTGCAATTCAACATTTATTTCAAAATATCAGAAACGAACTGGAATGGAAAGACTCTTCCGCAGAAGAAATGATCCAAACCTACGTTAAACAAATCATCATCCGCGCCACCAGAAAATGGAAAAAGCAGAATCTCAATAATGATGAAATAAAAATTCCGGCACACGAACTGGACATCTTTCGGGATTTCAGCCGTTTGCTTGAACTTCATTTCCGGGAAAAACATAATGTGGCTGATTATGCAGAACTGCTTCATATTTCTCCAAAGACACTCACGCATAAATTCAAGAATTTAAATCTGGAATCTCCTAACCAGTTTATCATCAGCAGAATTTTACTGGAAGCCAAAAGGCTTTTATTTTATACCGATAAACCGGTGAAAGAAATCGCTTACGATCTCGGCTATGAAGATCCGGCTTATTTCAACCGTCTTTTCACGCAAAAAATCGGAAGTACCCCTGCAAATTTCAAAAAAAATTACAATTCGGGAAAAAAGTACAATAGTTAGTTCTTTTTGTGTATTTATCTGGAACGAAATCTGCAATACCTTTGTCACATCAAAATAACAATATTAAAACAAAAACATTATGAGACGTAACGCAACAGCCGTTTGGAACGGAACTATTAAAGAAGGAAAAGGACATCTTACGACACAAAGCACCACTTTAAACCAGACTCAGTATTCTTTTAACAGCCGATTTGAAGACGGAGTGGGAACAAATCCTGAAGAATTACTGGCAGCGGCTCACGCAGGTTGTTTCACCATGAAACTAAGTGCAGAACTTTCTCAGGCAGGCTTTACTCCGGAAGAATTAACGACAAAATCTGTTATTACTTTGGATCCGAGCGCAG
>NZ_JBBCQL010000124.1:0-13101 GCF_037149975.1 Chryseobacterium sp. VD8
TTTCCTTTTTCCGGATTGATTCCTAAGACGATGACTTCGAGATTGTTCAGATTATCATTGGCTTTTACAAAGCCGAATTTATTTTTTTCTATAACTTCTTTAAAGTTGGAAGTCGTAAGATGATTGGCATTGATGAGTTTGCCGGTAAGGTAAGAGGTTTTGCTTCCTTCCGAAAATTTTGTGTTTTCATGATACATATATCCGTCGGTAAGAATAAATAATATGTTTCTGTGGTCGTTTTTAATGCAGTAATCTTTTACTTTATTTTTAAAAAATTCCCAAATGTCAGAACCTACATAATTTCCGTCTTTTATCGCTGACTGATAGATCGTTGTCGGTAATTCCGAATATTTTTTATCCACCTGATCAAAATAGTTTCTGGGAGTGTTTTTATCAAAGGAAACTTTCAGCTCTTTGGTAAGTTCATTCATTTTCGGATCTAAAGGTTCCGGATTGAAGAAAACCTGCATCTGATCTTCGTAGGTAATGATTTTTTTAGATTTGATGTGGTTTAAAAATCCTTTTTCAATGGCTTTGATGTACTCGGTATCTCTCTGGAAATATTCCATTGTGGGATTCGGGTTCGTTTTAGGATCAATTCTGTCGGATAAATCAATTAAAATACTGACATTAATATTGTTTGAATCAACTACAACAGGATTTTTTGTTCCCTCTTCAGTTTTGCCTGTTTTATCTTTGCAACATGAAACCAAAGAAATAATCATTAATAAATAAAATATTTTTTTCATATTCTGTAATTTATAAGGATGATAAATAAACAAGGTTCTGATTGTCCGAATTGGCTCCTACAGTTTCCAGATTGGTATTATACGTAGAAATGCATTCATCAATCATGGTCTGTTTTTCCGTTCTGGAAACAGCAATTTTCTCTCCGATAAACGTGATCCAGCCCTGAACATATTCCGAAGCATACAGCTTGTAATCTTTGGTCGGAATAATTACGCCGTCGATAATATTCTGAAGTTCCTCAATTCTTCCTCTTATTTTAATGATGGATTCTTTTATATTTCCGATAGCCGCAAGAATTTCTTCAATTTCTTTCTTTAAAACATTAATTTTTTCCTGAAAAAATTCTACTCTTTTCTGTCTGATTTCCTGTTCGTTTTTAATCTTATCCTTTTCGCGGTGCTCTTTCATTACAAAGTCGAAAACAAGTCCCCAGATAATGTACACGATGAATCCAGCGAAGATAATTTCCCAAAACTGATTTTTGGTAAAAGCAATTTTAAGATCGAATGGAAGAGAATCAAAAGTTTTTTCTACATCATATATTTTTTTTTCAATTTCATACGCTAAAATGACATCAAAAATAAAAGTCACCATAAGTAATAAACCGAGTTTGATATAATTGGCTGTAGTTTTATTCTCTCCAAACATATGGATCAAAAAACCTAATCCAAGAAATACAAAAGGAATTAAAACGACAAAAGCAGCTTCGGTTGAACCATCATTCCAGGCTTTAGCTAATGCCTGTGGATCAAAAACACTTTGTATCACAGTGCTTTTTGCGTCAAAACCTTTAAAGAAGGCAGAATAGGAAGTTGAGATATAGAATACTCCTAAATATAAAGTTATCGGGATTAAAAGAAATAGCCCAATGATAAATTTTGCTGAAGCTCCTTTTGTGGCTTTTACATTATATTTTTCGGGATTTCGGGGAAGATCAATGATTTCTGAGTTTAAGGTTTCAATGGTTTGCTGATGGCTTTCTACTTCCCTGTTTTTGGTTTTCAGCTGTTCTTCCTTGGTTTCCTGCGAAACAATGAGTGCTTTAATTTCTGTTTCGCGGTTCTTCTGTTCATTCACATAAGACTCTTTCAGCTGTTGCTGTTTTTCCACCATTTCTTTTTCTTCATTCTGAAATTTCGAGTAAACGGCATCCAGACAGATGGAAAGGGTAGAGTGGTTTCCGCTGGTTCGGGAACTGTCCCGATAGCCGGATTCGTGGTAGGTTCTTTTGCGTGTTTCCTCAGAAGACTCTTCCTCGGTATTTACTTCAGTTTTCGGAAGCTGCTCTTCTTTGGGTTCTGCGGGAACAGATTTTAGTTTAAATAAATTTTTTATACTGGTAGTATCCATGATGGTTAGTTTTTTAGTTCATATAAAATTTCACTTTTAGGCTTTCCTGTTCGTATCGCTTCAATGAGGTAATCTACGATGGCGGTTACATTTTCTTCCATAAATCCGAACATCAGAACGTACTTTTGCATCGTGGTATATTCATTCGGGGAAACAATTCCGTCTGCCCAGATCATAACGGTAAGATCGTACAGATAATCTATTTTTTCTTCGATTGTCTGCGGAATCAGCGACTTCATATTGAAAGGGTTCAGAAGGATCTCGTCTAAATTTTTTGATGAAATGCCTCTTTCTTCGGCGCAGTTATAAAGCATTTTCAGTTCAAGGGCACTGAAATCGTCATCACAGATTGCCATTTGATACAGCCTTAAGAAATGTGCTTTAAGATGTTCCGTAATGTTGTTATTTTCCATGATTGTCTTCTTCCTTTGGTTTTTTAGGATTAATAATTCGGTCTCTGGATACAGCTCTTTGATGGATGGGAACTGAAGGATGTGAAGTTTCCCCGGTAATTTCTTCTTCCTTTTTCTGTTCGGTTTTTTCGGCGAAACCTATCAACAGAAATAAAATTCCTGTAACAACATCAATCGGAATCCACACACTTTTCCTTAACAGATAAATGGGAAGCACAGGATTGAAAAGAATAAGGATGATAAGGAAAATTATACTGAAGTAATGCTGTTTAAAGGTTAATGTATTGTACAAAACCAATACAGCTCCTGCGGAAACAAGGATTCTGAGAAAAGTATAATATTCTATAGGAAGTCTGAAGATACCGATGAAACAGCATAACGCACAGAAGGTGAGAAATGGTTTCATATGCTGTACTATTAAAATCCTGTCCGAAGGTTGTATTTGTAATTAAAACGGCTTTCAGACATGAACAGAAATGCAAAGAAATCGATAACGGAAATAATGACAGGAATAAAAGTCCAGCAAAATAACAGGTAAAGAATTCCCATAATGTTCTGCCCCAGATAAAATCTGTGGATGCCTATTCCTCCAAGGAAAAAAGCAAGTAAGGTGGCGGTAGATTTTGATTTCATAATTTTTTAAACTCGGGATAAAATTTCGTTTTTCTTTGTTTCAAACTCTTCCGGAGAAATAACTCCGCTTTCTTTTAGTCCTTTCAGTTTCTGTAATAAAGCAAAAGGATCTTCATTCTCAATCAGCAATGGTTTCTTCTCCTCCTGAAACATCTGAGGCTGTGTAATAATGGGCGTTGCATTATTTACGGTAACTCCTCCTGCGGAAGCTCTTAAGGTCTCAAGATTTTTCTCTCTTCTTACGCCCCGCATTTGTTCTTCCACTTCCTGCGCAAACTGGTATAGCTTTCGGGCTTGGTTTTTAGGCAGGTAATCCATCATATTGGTAAAATGTTGTGTTGTTTTTACCATAAAAGTTGAACCTACAATCCCTTCCTTAATATGGCAGTCTGCAACATCTACCCAGCTGTAATCCTGAAAATCCATAGACAAACCAAAGTTTTTGGGTCTGCAGAAAATAATTCTTCTGTTGGTAAGCGCGATGCAGTCCGGAGATAAATTGAGTACCGGTTTTTTCTGAACGGCAATGTATTCCATAGTTTCCTGCGAGGTGAGCAGACTGTTGATTCTCCCTAAAAGCTTTTCGACGGCTTTTGGATCTTGTTCTTCATTTAAAAATTTTTTTAAGTTCATGATGATATTTTGTTTTTAGTTATTTTACATCTTTATAAAAAACATATCCTTTCTTTCCGGAAGATTTTACTTTTACTTTGTACCATGAACCTTCTTTGGAAAGTGGAATCAGCTTTTCGTTTTTATAAACTCTCGTTACTACTTTAGAGCTGAGAGATGGCTTTTCGTAAATATTGGTGGTGGCAATTCCGGTAATGTATCGGTTGGAACTAAGGTCTACATTTACCTCATCAATGATTATTTTTTGAGGTTTATTGGATTTTGTTTTTGAAGAAGTATAAGAATCGGAAGTTTTATGCTTTTTAGTTTTCCTTTTCTTTGCTGAACTTCTGCCGGATGAATAACTTTCTGAAGAGCCGCCGCCGCAAACGCCGCAGGTTCCACCGCTGCTGCAGTGTCCGCACCGTGAACAGCTGGAACAGGCTGTACAATTGGCAGAGCCTGTGCATCTTCCTTCGTGTCCTATATTGTCGTTTGCTTTAAAGCAAGAGTTTAAAAGAAAAGAACCGAAGGCGATTATAATAAAGGGTATTAGTTTTTTCATGGTTAATTATAATTTTCTAATGTCTGATGAAGCTGATTTCTGTAGTTGTAGATTTCGTCCAGACTGTTTAATAAAACTTTTTCTCCGGCATCTTTTCCGTTGTGGAAAGTCTCCAGATATTTATTAGCGGTATTAAAATGCAGTCTGCAAAGCGGTTTTCGGTTGTTGTCGTCTAGTAAAATTCCGAAGTAAGACAACGTGTCTCTGTAAGCAATTCTTGAAGAAGGTATTTTCTCCCGCAGAATGGCTTTTACGATCTGGAAACCTTCCAGTTCCTCTTCTGTGGTTACAATTTTAGACTCGCTGGTTTCATGGATGGGCTGCGAAGTTTTTACATCATCTTCGCGCTGTTCGATCTGTTCATTAATGCTTAAAGCAGATTTTAACCTGAAACTGATGGATTCATTAATAGAAGTCGTTAATGCTTTTTTGGCGTATTCTTTAAACGAGATCATTCGGTTTGCTGTTAACGGCTTTTCGAAGAAACGGTTAACGAGGAGTTTTACCAGTTCATCGGACGGATTTTCAATTTCTTTTTCGAATTCTTTTCTGATGGCTTTGATGTATTTTAAAGCTTCCGCAGAATCCAGAATGCTTTCCAGATTGTAGTCTTTTTTGGTAAAGCTTTCCAGAATTTTGATGGAACTGTCTTTTAAATCTTCAATATTGATCGTGAAAAACGGTTTTTCATCCATAATATTGGGCTTTTCCAGATCCGTGTAGAAGTTGTAAACAATCCCGTTCGTTAAAACGCCGAATCGTGTTTTGGAAACGTGATAATACCGGTGAAGCTGAGAATTGTGTGCATCTGCACTTTCTTTCCAGTGTTTGCATTCGATGATGAAAATAGGCTCATCATTGTTTTTGATGACATAATCTACTTTTTCGCCTTTCTTGGTTCCGATGTCGCAAACGTGTTCGGGAACCACTTCTGTAGGATTGAAAATATCATATCCTAAAATCTGAATAAAAGGCATCACAAAAGCGTTTTTTGTGGCTTCTTCTGTTCCGATCTGGTCTTTTAGCCCGATTACTTTCTGGTGAAGCTGTTCCAGTTTAATTTTAAGATCCATGATTTTATTTTTTTAAAGTTTCATCTGTAATTTCTGCTTCCGGAGCATTCTGTTTTACGGAAGCGATCCCGTTTTCCATTCCGGATTTTGTGCTGTAAAGCTGACTTTTCCCAATGATTTCGCCGTTTCTTGCTTTCAGAACGAAATAATCTTTTTGGTTTACAGCGATTCTTCTGTCGTATCTGAAATCGTACTGAGAGTTAATTTTTACAGATCCGATTCCCTTTAAACACGAAGCTTTCTGAACGTAGCCTTCGCTTGTTAAAATAATTTCACCGTTTGCGGCTTTCAGATTAAACTGATATTCTTTGTTTACTCTTTGTGTGATGACGAATTTTCCCATGGTTGTTGATTTTTATGTGGTATGACATTCTTTAGAACATGTTTTGCATCCATTCGCTTTTGCATAGTCTTTTTTTGCTTCTTTTACTGCGCTTTCACAGCCGTAAAACATGCCTAAATATTTCCTGTTATTCGGATTCGGAAGAAAAATACAGTCTTCATGATGTACTTCATGATCTCCGTTTTCCTGAGCTTTTGTGTGCACGTAATATCTTTTCATAATAATTATTGTGGTTGTTTTTCTGTTCCAAAAGTATCACGCTTTGATGAGTAATTTTTACGGCTTTCCGTAAAACGGGCAAAAAATAAAAAACCTTTCAACAAAATTGAAAGGCTGTATTGTTTGATTGATATTTTTATATGATTCCGATGTCTTTACAAAATGCGACCAATTGCTCATTGCTTTTAACACTGAGGTCTTCTTTCAGGCTGTTTAATCTTTTTTCGACACTGCTTAAACTGGACGGGTTGATGTTTTTTTCCTTAAGATGGGTTGGAATATTTTTTTGCAGTACTCCTTTGGAAAGAAGAGAGACAATAACAATATCATAGGCTGAAAATTCATAATTATTGAATTTTTTCATTTCCTGCTTCAGATCAAAAGAAAGATAGTTTTCTCCTATATAAACGGATGCGATAGATTTTTTCAGGTCTTTGGAATCATTTCTGGCTTTTTGCACATATCCGTTGATCTGGTAGTCTGAGAAAAGATTTTCGATCACTCCGCTTTTACGTTCCGCCGAAAATACAATGACTTTAAGGTCCGGCTGTAATTCTTTTGCTTTTTTGATGAGGTCTTTACCGTCTTTAAGAGTCTGGGTGTGATGATCTTCCTCATAATAAAGATCTGTAATAAGCAAATCGTAGGGTTGCTTTTCCCGCAGAGCTTTTTGGATTTTTCCTATGGCATCATCACAGTAATATACATAATCTACTATGGGAATATTCAGATCCTCGAGTGTTTTCTGTACGGAAATATTGATGCTTTCATGATCTTCGGCTATTAAAATTTTTTTAAACATGGTTACAAGGTTTAATTAAATATAAAGGTTTAAGACCTCAAAAATAGATGCAATTATAATTCTTCCATTACGGATTCACGTAAAATAACAAAAAACAGTCGATTTTCATTTTTAAATTAAATCAGCCCAATATCTTTACAGATTACAATCATCTCGATATTGTTTTTCGCACAGAAGATTTCGCGGAGTTCATTCAGTCTCTTTTCAATCGATCGGATGCTGTATGGTTCCATCCGATGCTCTTTCAGATAAGTCTGAATTTCGTTCTGTTTACATCCTTTGGAAAGAAGCTCAAGAAGTTTAAGGTCGTACTCATCAAGATCACGGGGAATCTTCCGGATCGCATTTAAAATATCCTGAGACATTACGGTTTCCCCTTTAAATACTTTTCTAATGGTATTCTTAAGCTCTTTTCCGTCATTTCTTGCTTTGCTTACAAATCCGTTAATGTGGTACGTTTTATAAAGATCATCAATTATTTTCGATCGGCTTTCTACCGAAAAAACCACCACTTTAAGATCGGGCTGAATTTTTCTGGCTTCATAAATCAATTCCTGCCCGCTTTTCAGTTTCTGTGCAATATGATCTTTTTTAAAAGAGAGATCCGCAATCAGCAGATCATAAGGTGCATTTTCTGCGGCTGCAGCTTTCAGTCTTTGAAGAGCTTCGTCACAATACGTTACAAAATCGAAACGCGGAATTAATAATTCTTCTAAGGTACTCATGATTCCCAGATTTGCTACTTCCTGGTCTTCAACAATTAAAGTTTTTCTGAACATAACAAAACGGTTATGAAGAAGGGAAGGAAATATTTACCTTCAGTCCTTTTTCAATTTTTGTTTCAAAAGTAATGTTCCCGCCGATTCCTTCTATGCGGGAAGCCGTATTCCGCAATCCGTTTTTATAAATAAGGTCTCCGGCAATTCCCACTCCGTTGTCTTTATACTGAATCTCTATATTTTGGTCAGCTTTTTCAAATTTTACGGCTACATGACTTGCCTTACTGTGCTTTTTCATGTTAACCATAAGTTCACGGAGTACCTGATAGATTTCTTCTTTTACCGGTGCAGAAATATTTGTCCAGACAGAGGAACTGTTGCCTGCCGTAAAAGTTTTTACACTTGCGTTATTAAAGGATGCGATAAGTTCTGAAATTTCCTGACTGAATTCTTTTTCTTCACCCGCTTTTTCATAAGAAAGATTTCTGGATTTTTCATAGACAAATTCCAGTTCATCCAAAGTTTTTTCACGATCAAAATCTTCCTGATTTTCAATCTTTGCCATTACCTGATAAATCCCATTCGCAACCACATCATGCACTTTTTTCGACATTTTAAGCTGCGTGTTTTTGACTTCGAGCTCTTTTTCTTGTTTTAATTGTTTTTGTCTTTTTATGTACCAATATGTAGTGCCTAATAATAATAAAATTAAAGCAGAAATTCCTGCGCTCTTTATTAGGTTTTGTGAAATTAATCTCTGATTTTCTGCATCTTTTTGTTCAACATCATATCTTACCATTGCAAATTGACTTTTATGCTTATTTCTTGTGGTTTGTAAATTATCATTAATAGAATCAAACTTATTAAAATTTGAGAGATATTTTTCAGGCTGTAATGTTATGATTCTTTTTAGTGCCGTTATCTGATCATCTGGACTATTATTTTGTATTGCTTCTTTGAGCATTTTTTGTGCATATTCTAAAGACAACTTTTTATCTTTATCATAATAGTATGTTGATAAAGTTTCAAAACTGGAGTTTAAACCCATTTCCCCTTTAATTTTCTGTCTTATTTCTAAAGCTTTATAAAACTCGGGTAATGGGTTGTAGTTTTTATCATCAAGATATTTGGCTTTTGCAAGATTATTTATCGCTCTTGAATAACTTTCAGGATTATCAGCAAGAATTGCTTTTTGTAAATATTCTTTAGCTAATTTATAATTTCCTTCATTTATTAATAAATCACCGACATTATTATAGCACACATATTTATCTTCTTTACTTATAATATATTTTAATGCTTTTTCATAAAAAAAGATCGATTTCTTATACTCTCTCAAAGAATTATATGATAGCCCAATATTGTTGTAATTTGTTGCTAATCTATTTTTAAATACGCTGTCATTTTCTCTTCTAAGAAATTTATTTGCTTCAAACGAGGATTCTATTCCGCCGTAGAAATCTCCTTTGTTTGTTTGAATCATAGCCATATTAACCAAAGAATTACCAACTCCTAAAGAATCCTTTATTTTAAGATATTCATTCTTTGCTAAATTGTAATAATAGAATGCTGAATCAGAATTGTTTGTGCTTCTGCAGATTCTTGCCTTTATATAATATTTATTATCGGATGTTGTTACAATTTCTTTTTTACATGAAAAGAAAAGTAGCAGAATAGCAAAAAGTAGTATTTTTTTCATGATGATTAAGTTTTTACAAAGTAAATAAAAAAAAGAGCAGGTTTTAATTCTGCTCTTATAATTAATTATGGTTGCGTAAATGGTGGTGGAGGTAATTGTCCTGAGTTTCCACCAACTGGTCCGCCTGTTCCGTCTCCCGGATCGGTTCCCGTTCCCGGATCTGCCAATTGCGTTGTTGACTGTCCGTTATCATTGCTGTTATTGTTACCTGAAGTATTGGCATTATTTTGCCCGAATGCTAAGCCTAATAGCATTAATATAATCTGGATCATTTCCTAAAAATTTTATAAGGGTTTGAAAAATTTTCTTCCTCTCAGGAGGTTAATCCCGAGCTGTACACTGTTAAAATTTTCGAAGCGCTTCTTAAGTTTTTTTGGGAAGTGAACCTTCAAAAACGGAAGAGAAACATCTGCTTCCCAACCCGGAGTTTTCTTCCGTTTTATCTGGCAATTTTTGAAATCAGTTTCGTAACTTTGTTGTATTCTGTTGTTTTAATTGTTTGTTTCTCACTGATTTCTATGGCAAAGTAACGACGAAAGGCAGAGCAAGGGTTAGAAAGTTTTTGGAAAGTTTTTGGAAAGTTTTTTCAGTGGGAAATACGGAAAACCGTAATGATGTTGATATAAAACTTCATAATTTTCGCACCAATAACCGTTGAATATGTCAAAATTTTTACCTCAGAAAAGAAGACTATTAGAAGAAGTCTTTAAAAAAGCATCAGATAGTACCACAGAAAGATCATTTAGTGGAATTTTGAAATCATTGGAAAGAGATCTTTTAGATGATTTTAGAGTAAGTTTAAGCTATAGGACTTTCGAGACGTATTATAAGACTATTGTAGATAATGATGGCGATTATAATATAAAGCCAGCAATTCTAGATGATCTTAGTAAGTATTTGGAATATGATGATTTTAGAAGTTTTTGTTTAGACTGGAAAACGATAGAATACACTGTAAGCCAAACTTTATCGAAGATCGTTATTAATATTACCAATAAACCAATTTTTAATTTACCGGATATTTTCAAGAAGAATGGAGCCGGAGTTATGGAAATGGTTTTCGTTTTATTATTAGTTACAGGAGGCGTCGTTTTTTCAAACAACAAAACTTCCAAACCTCTTGGCTGGATGTCGGGATGGGGTTCTCCTGCAACAGACAAACCTTATATGTATTGGGATAAAGACCGTTATATGGCAACAGACAGCAGCTCGCTGCATTCTCGTGTTGAGGTGGTTCCTATGCGTGATTTTGCATTTATCAATATGAAAAAGATTATGCGACCGGATACACTTACTGTAGACAATGCAATGGGAAAAGTCTGGTATGACAAAAGCAATAATCATGTTGAATTTTTTACAAGTCTCGGGAAGCATCCTGAAAATGGAAAAGCCTTAAAAGATGTTACCGAACACATCCTTGAAACATATGCCGGAGAAAATGCGATACTGGAAGAATAGTTAAAAAAATCTATAAAATAGCTAACAGAAATTCGGGCGGTTTCCAAAGGAAACCGCCCGAATTCTATGATATTAACGCTATCTGTTTAGCGATATTAAAAATCGTCTGTGCTAAATTTTCTGCGATGACAGATCACGGATAAACAATAAATTATTGTTCATTCAGCATTCCCAGTTCGCCGAAATGCTTTTTAAACTTCTGAATTTTCGGTCCTACCACAGCGCTGCAATACGGCTGAGTCGGGTTTTCGTTATAATATCCTTGGTGATACTGTTCCGCTGCCCAGAATTTATCGAATTTCGTGACTTCCGTTACATACGTTCCCTGCCATCTTCCGGACTCTTTGGATTTTTCAATTGCCGCTTCAGCTTTTGCTTTTTCCGCATCGTCTTTGTAATAAATAACAGAGCGGTACTGTGTTCCGATATCATTTCCCTGTCGGTTAAGCTGCGTAGGATCGTGAAGGAAAAAGAAAACATCCATTAACTGTTCATAAGAAATAACAGCAGGATCGTAAGTGATCTGTACCACTTCTGCATGTCCGGTTTCTCCGGTGCACACTTCTTCATACGTAGGATGGTCTTTGTGACCTCCCGAATATCCGGAAACCGCAGATTGTACTCCTTTCAGCATATTGAAACAGCTTTCCACACACCAAAAACATCCGCCCCCGAAAGTAATCTGTTCTAAATTGTTGTTATCCATAAATTAATTATTGTAATTTCTTGTTTTCTCCTGTGAGAGATGGAGAAAAAACCTATCAAAAATAAGGAAAAGTTTTTCAATCGGGCGTTCAAAATTCAAATTGTCATGATAGATGAGACAAATTTTTTCAAACACATTAATACAAATATTTTCATCAAATAAAATTTAAAAATTTACATTATCTGCACCATCTGCGAGAGAATTTTAATAATGATATTGGGATAGAACAGAGATCCTTCGACTGCTTCGCGCTCAGGATGACAATGCCGCAAATTTGTTATTTATAGAGATTAGTATCAGCGACGTCATGCCGAGACAAATTTTTTCAAACACAATTAACCCAAATATTTTGATTAGATAAAAATCTAAAATCTGCGTTATCTGCACCATCTGCGAGCGAATTTTAATAATGATATTGAGATAGAATAAAGATCCTTCGACTGCTTCGCGCTCAGGATGGCAGTGCTGTAAATTGTTGCTCGCAGAGATTAGTATTAGCGATGTCATGCTGAGCCTGTCGAAGCATCTCTAAAGATGAAATAAAAACAAAAAAAGCACCCTTAAAAAAGGATGCCTGTATTATTTAAAATCTTTGCGATTTTGCGTTAAAAATTTAACAGAAATCAGACGCAGATAATCAAAATGTTCCGGTTATTTTTCCCAGACTAAAGCACTTGCGCCTAAAATAGCAGCATCCGCTTCGTCCAGTTCACTGAAAACCAATTTTACCTTGTTTCTGAAAATAGGAAGTAAGTTTCTTTCCATATGAAGTTTGGTAGGTTTTAAAATAAAATCTCCTGCTTTTATCACGCCGCCAAATAAAAGAATCGCTTCCGGAGAAGAGAACATTACAAAATTGGCTAAAGCCTCCCCCAGTTTCTGTCCGGTATACCGGAATACTTCAATAGAAATCGGATCGCCCTGTAAAGCGCATTCGTGAACAGTTTTAGAATTAATGGATTCTTCAGGATACTGATTCAGTAAAGATTCAGGAAATTCAGCTCTCATTTTTTTTGCGGTAATCGCAATTCCGGTTGCCGATGCGTAGGCTTCAAGACAGCCTTCAGAACCCGTGCTCCAGTGTTTTCTTCCGCCTGGTTTTACGATGGTATGTCCCAATTCTCCGGCAAATCCGTCGTGTCCGTAGATCAGTTTTCCACCCGCAACAATTCCACTTCCAACGCCTGTTCCCAGAGTAATCATGATGAAATCTTTCATGCCTCTTGCAGCGCCGAAAAGCATTTCTCCAATGGCTGCAGCATTCGCGTCATTAGTAATGGTACACGGAAGCCCGAATTTTGCCGACATCAGTTCAGCAAAAGGGATGATTCCTTTCCACGGAAGATTGGGAGCCTGTTCTATGGTTCCTGTATAGTAGTTGGCATTGGGAGCACCGACACCGATCCCATCGAAGTTTTTGTCTTTTCCGTGGCTTTCGATCAGAGGATAGACCGCCTCGTATAAAGCGTCAATATATTCTTCTACGGTAGGATAGGCTTCTGTACGGATGTTACCTTTTTCCAAAACTTCGCCTCTGTGGTTTACCACTCCAAATTTTGTGTTCGTTCCGCCAATATCAATTCCGAGCGCAACGTTTTTTGACAAATCTACTAATGACATTCTATTCTAAAATTCTAAAAGGTTAAAATTATAAAAAAGATTGTATTCTGAGACGATTAACCTAAGATTTATTTAAAAAAAATATTATGTTGTTTTCGGTGTTTTCTTTTTTCTTCTTCCCCACCAGATCATAAAGCCT
>NZ_JBBCQL010000125.1:0-12834 GCF_037149975.1 Chryseobacterium sp. VD8
AAATACCGAATAATCGTAAGATTTTTAAATCTTAAATTTTAGTTCACTGGTAAAAACCCATCAATCTTCCTTCCATTTATTCTACAACGGAAGTTTTAGTTTTGTATAAATTTAATACAAATATGGAGAAGAGTGGAGAAAAACCTTTTAATAATGTGTTTTTAAATTTTCTACAGGCTTGTATGGAAATAATAAGTTGTAAACTCTATCGGACACTGCAAATATACAAATAAAAAATAAATAAGGCTTGCAATTTGATTTACAAGCCTTTATATATTTTAACAAAATGCAATTTTATCAACTCTGTTCTGATGTCTACCTCCTTCAAAGTCAGTAGAAAGGAATTTTTCAGCAATTTCAATAGCCAGTTCCTTTGATATAAATCTCGCAGGGATCGAAATCATATTGGCATCGTTGTGCTGTCTTGCTAAGGAAGCAATCTCCGGCATCCAGCAAAGTGCGCAGCGAATCTTCTGATGTTTGTTGGCAGTAATCTGAACTCCGTTTCCGCTTCCGCAGATTAAAATTCCCAGTTCATTTTCTCCGTTTTCAACCGACGTAGCAGCGGGGTGTACAAAGTCCGGATAATCCACACTGTCTGTGGAAAACGTGCCAAAATCCTGAATTTCAAATCGTTCTGAAAGATAGTTCTTAACAATCTCCTTGTATTCATAGCCTGCATGGTCTGCAGCAATTGCTATTTTTCTTTTCATAATACTTGTATTAAGCCTTTAATAGATTTATTCCACACAAAGTTAAGTATAATGTGGATAAGTCTTAAATTTTTGGGAGTTAATTGTGAAAACGCTTGTGGGTAACTGTTGAAAAAAGTTCTAAAACTAAAGTTTCGTAACATTGAAAAATTTTGTAATGGAATTTTACTTTCATAGATCCTACATTTTTTTACACAAAGTTATTGGGGAGAATTCTCAGGATTTTCCATAAAATATTTATTAATAATAATGTTTTTATAAAGTTACCCACATTTGTTAATAACGATGTGAAATACTCTAATATCAATGGATTACAATGTATATAAGTTGTGAATTGGCTTAAAATTAAATGTGGTAAAGTATTTCATTAAAATTTATCCCCTAAACTAACAATACTCAACAACAGTATTATTTTTCTTTTTTTAAGAGAAAAGAAATTATGTTGATTGATGAATGATGAGTCTGCGGGAAACTTTTTGAAAACTTTTCAAAGCTTGAATCGTTCTGAAAATTTTAAAATCTTACATTTGTGAAACAAAATTTGAAAGAAATGAATGAACCCGACCTGCCGGAAAATTAAAGCTTATGGATTCTCAAAGTCGGTTCACTTCACCCGAAAAAATATAAAATGTACATATGAAAACAATCAATGATTTCAATTTCAATGAAAAGAAGGCGCTTGTAAGAGTGGATTTCAATGTTCCGCAGGATGACCAGCTTAAAGTAACAGACAATACGAGAATTGTTGCGGTAAAGCCAACCGTGGATAAAATCCTTAAAGATGGCGGTTCTGTAATACTGATGGCTCACTTGGGAAGACCAAAAGGAGAGGTTAAAGACGAGTTTTCACTGAAACATATCGTAGACGAGGTTTCTGAGGTTTTAGGACAGGAAGTTAAGTTTGTGGACGAATGTGTTGGAGAAAAGGCTGAAAAGGCAGCTTCTGAGCTTAAACCGGGTGAAATTCTTTTGTTGGAGAATCTGCGTTTTCATAACGAAGAGGAAAAAGGCGATGAAGCTTTTGCAGAACAGCTTTCTAAATTAGCAGATGCATATGTGAATGATGCATTCGGAACAGCTCACAGAGCGCACGCTTCAACAGCGGTTATTGCTAAATTTTTCCCATCAACTAAATTTTTCGGTTTATTGATGGCTAAAGAGCTTCAGTCGATTGATAAAGTATTAAAGAGCGGTGAAAGACCTGTTACAGCTATTCTTGGCGGTTCTAAAGTTTCAACTAAAATTACCATTATAGAAAATATTTTACCGGCAGTTGATAATTTAATCATCGGAGGAGGAATGGCGTTTACTTTCATTAAGGCTTTAGGCGGAAAGATCGGAACTTCATTAGTGGAAGAAGATAAGTTACCTTTAGCACTGGAGATTTTAGAAAAAGCGAAGGAACATAAAGTAAAAGTTTATCTTCCGTCTGATACAGTAATTGCTGAAAGTTTCAGTAATGATGCCGACAGAAAAGAAGTGGATATTTACGAAATTCCTGAAGGATGGATGGGATTGGATGCAGGTCCGAAATCTAGAGATCAGTTCAATGATGTGTTGTTAAATTCCAGAACGATTCTTTGGAACGGACCGATCGGAGTTTTCGAAATGTCTAACTTTGCTGCAGGAACAGTTGCGTTGGGAGACAGTATTGCCGAAGCTACAAAATTGGGAGCTTTCTCTTTAGTTGGAGGAGGAGACAGTGTTGCGTTTGTGAAGCAATTCGGTTACGGAGAAAAAGTAAGTTATGTTTCTACCGGAGGAGGAGCGATGTTGGAAAGTCTGGAAGGTTTGGAACTTCCGGGTGTTGCTGCCATTAACAATTAAAAGAATTAATTTATATACTTAAGTCCGCTGATTTTTTCAGCGGACTTTTTATTTTTGCTCAACTTGAAATTTTTTTATTTGATTATGTGTTATTAATGTTACTACTTTTTAACGCAAAGTATCGCTAAGATTTTTTATTTACTAGCTGTTTTTAAGTTCGCAAAGGCGTTTCACTCAGCGAAGAACTCAAAGTTTTTTTAATTATTACGAAAAAGAATTTTTTATTTTCAAATTTCAGTTTAGAATAAAATTAAAAATTTTCATTTTTGATTTATCAAAGGATAATTTCTCAAATTTGAAAATTACCTATGAATTGAAATTTCTGAAATGGATAAAAATTTTTGATGATTCATTTTTTACTTAATTGCTCATATTTGAGTTAATTTCAAAATTAGTCGATAAGTCAAAAAATATGATAATGATGTAATGATTAAAATTTTCAAAATTCTAAAAGGATGAAAATTGAAGTTTTTAAAAACTATTGTTACTTTTCTAATTTTTAAAAAATAGAGTCAAATTTTGAATTACTAACTTTTTACTAACAAATTTTAAAATTCTGATCTGATTTTTTTCAAAATTTAATCTTGTGTAAAAAATATTCTGAAAATTTGACTCGGGTAGGGGAGTCGATAAAAAATAAAATCCCGGACAATTTCCCGGGATTTTGATTTTCATGACTCAAATTCTGAAAAATCGACCTTCAGAAATGGCTTAAATTTCGATTTTCTACTTTTTTTCGATAATGTATATCAAACTTGAAAATTCGTTCGAAAAAAGGGCTTTTACGTTAGAAATCGTTCCGAAGATCGTTGCTTTTAGCCAAAACAGGGTTGATTTTTTATATTTTTCGCTTAGCATAGAGATGTAATAAGAATCTAAAATCAACGGTTTGATTTTTCTCATTTTCCAGTTGGGTTTTTTGGCAATCAGATTTTCCATACCTTTTTTTGAAAAATGATAGATGTGTCTCGGAACATCATACGCCGCCCAATATTCTTTATAATGTTTCGCATCGTAAGAAGTAGGATTGGGAACGGCAATAATCAACAGTCCTTTGTCTTTCAGTTTACGGTTGAAAATTTCCAGCATCTCGTCCTGATTTTCGATATGTTCAAAAACATGCCATAAAGTAATTGCGTCCAGACTTTTATCTTCAATGGAATGAATATTATCTAAAATAGCAGCTTTTGAAATTTTATTCTGCGCTGCTTTTCTTGCATCTGCATCCGGTTCAAAACCGAAAGTTTCGAAATCATTTTCTATAAACTTTACAAATTCTCCGGCTCCGCAACCGTAATCCAAAACTTTTGATCCTTTGCTGATTCGGTCTAAAAGGATATTTTTTTTGTACTGCAAATTAAAGGACTGTAAAAATTTATACAGTTTTTCTTTAAGACTTCCGGAATCCTGATGGTGGGAAATATAATCTTCACTTTCATAATATTTTGAAATATTGGATGGAATAGGAGAGGTCTTGAAAACTCCTTTGGTATCTGTTTCAATAATTTCAAAAATTTCCTGAGATAGAAAATGATCTTTTATTTTCATTTGATTTTTCTTTAAAATTAAAAATTAAGATATTCAGACCTTTGTATAAGCTCATAAATACCTTAATTTTTGATTGTATTTTTATGAATGTTTCACGTGAAACATTTTCGTTTTAGCGTCCTAAATAAACTAATAAAACGTTAATATCTGCTGGCGAAACTCCGCTGATTCTTCCAGCCTGTGCAATTGTTTTTGGTTTTACATTCGTCATCTTCTGCTTGGCTTCTGCAGAAAGACTTGAAATTTTTGTATAATCGAAATCTTCCGGAATTTTTATGTTTTCCAGACGGTTTAGTTTAGCTACATTTTCTTTTTCTTTCTCAATATAGCCTCTGTATTTGATATTCACTTCTGCCTGTTCTCTTACTTCATCATCAAATTTAGAAGAAACTTCGTTGATAAAGTCGATCTGATCCAGTTTTTCCAACGTCATATTCGGTCTTGTAAGAATCTGTGCTGCTCTATAAGCCTGATCAACAGGACTGCTTTCAATAGTTTCCAAAATAGGATTAATTACCCCCGGCTTTAAAGAAGTTTCCCGAAGGAAGTTTTCAAGTTCCTCACTCTGAGCGACTTTCTCATTTACTCTTTTTAGTCGTTCTTCTTTGGCTAAACCTAAATCAAAAGCTTTTTGTGTTAATCTGATGTCTGCGTTATCCTGTCTTAAAAGAAGTCTGTATTCTGCTCTTGAGGTAAACATTCTGTACGGTTCTTCTGTTCCTTTTGTGATAAGATCATCAATTAAAACTCCGATGTAAGCTTCATCTCTGTTAAGGATAAATTCATCCTGTTCCTTTACTTTGTTGTGAGCGTTAATTCCGGCAATAAGACCTTGTCCGGCTGCTTCTTCGTATCCCGTTGTCCCGTTGATCTGTCCTGCGAAATACAAATTATCAATTAATTTTGTTTCCAAGGTATGCTTCAATTGGGTAGGAGGGAAGTAGTCATATTCAATGGCATAGCCCGGACGGAATACTTTTACGTTTTCGAATCCCGGAATATGTTTCATTGCTTTGATCTGCACATCTTCCGGAAGGGAAGAGCTGAATCCGTTTACATAGATCTCTACTGTTTTCCACCCTTCAGGTTCTACAAACAACTGGTGTCTGTTTCTCTCCGCAAAACGGTTGATTTTATCTTCAATACTCGGACAGTATCTTGGTCCTAAACTCTGAATCGTACCATTGAACATTGGGCTTCTGTCGAAACCTTCACGTAAAATATCGTGTACTGTTTCGTTGGTATAAACGATGTGACAGCTTAATTGTTTGGTTAATTTGGGAGTGTCTAAATAACTGAATTTTTGAGGATTTTCATCGCCTTTCTGTTCTTCCATTTTAGAATAATCCAGACTTCTTCCGTCTACGCGGGGTGGGGTACCTGTCTTCATTCTTCCTGCTTCAAAGCCTAAAGAAACGAGCTGTTCTGTAATTCCGAAAGCTCTTGGTTCGCCCATTCTTCCGCCTCCTAATTGTTTGTCTCCAACGTGGATCAAACCATTGAGAAAAGTTCCGTTGGTAAGAACTACAGAACGTCCTTTGATCTCTATTCCTAATGAAGTAACCACTCCGGCAACTTTATTATTTTCGATAATAAGCTGCTTTACCATGTCTTGAAAGAAATCAAGATTGGGTGTATTTTCTAAAGCCAAACGCCATTCTTCCGCGAAAAGCATTCTGTCATTTTGTGTTCTTGGAGACCACATGGCAGGACCTTTGGAAAGATTCAGCATCTTGAACTGGATCGCAGATTTGTCTGCTACAATTCCGGAATATCCTCCCATCGCATCGATTTCTCTTACGATCTGTCCTTTTGCAATTCCTCCCATTGCAGGGTTGCAGCTCATCTGTCCGATGGTCTGCATATTCATTGTAATAAGCAGCGTTTTTGAACCTAAATTTGCTGCTGCAGCGGCTGCTTCACATCCTGCGTGACCGGCACCCACTACGATTACATCATATATTTCTGAAATCATTTTTTTGCTTGTTTTAAGCCTTAATTTTTACTCTTTTTTACAAATGTTTCACGTGAAACATTTGTAAATTTTATTGTCTTAAATCTGTTCTCTTGCACTTTATTTAGCCCCGATCGCAGCATTTGTTTGAGCTCATTTTCTTTTGAAAAAAGAAAATAGCGAGTGCGGAGAGCGGGATTAAGCTCCTAAAAAACTTAATGGTATTTTGCTAAATAATGATCTTCTTTTCCTCGCATCTGCAGTTCTTCTTCTTCTGTTTTATCTTTATATCCGCAAAGATGCAGAATACCGTGAGCCAAAACTCTCCGTAATTCTTCTTCGTAATTTCTGGATAGGGTAGAAGCGTTGTCTGAAATGCGCTGCAAAGATACAAAAATCTCTCCGCTTATAGTCTTCCCTTTTACATAGTCAAATGTAATGATATCGGTATAGTAATCGTGCTGTAAATAATCCTGATTTACCTTGAGTAAATATTCGTCGTCACAAAAAATATAATTGATCTCGCCCAACTTTTTTTCTTCTGAAAGAATAAGGTCTTCCAGCCATTTTTTGTATTCTGTGTTTACCGATTCGGGTAAGTTTTCGTAAAAAAATTGTATCATTTTGTAATTAAAACCAGTGTCCTAAGATAACACTGAATATGCCTTTTTGATTGTTTTTAAGTGAATGGCTGAAGTTGATTTTAATCTGCCCGAAAGGAGATTTGTATCCAGCCGTTAATCCTACTGAACTGAAGTTTAATTTTACCGCATCCTCAAAGGTGATATCATTGGAAAGATTGGCAAATGAAAAGTTTCCGCTCAGGAAATAGTTTTTATTGAATTTAAACTGAAGGTCGTTTGAAATTAAAACCACATTATTGCTGTTCAGCTGAGCAAAATAGAATCCTGAAAAGCTTCTGTAGTTTACAATATTCTGTTCAAAGATTCCTCCAAGTCTGTATTTGTAAAAATCGGGAAGGTTTTCTCCGATGGTAATTCCTCCGTAAAGATTGAGTCTGTAGGAAAATTGTTTTGAAAGAGGAAGATTTATTCTGATATCTGCTTTTACCTGAACGAGTCTTTTTTCTACTTCAGATTTTAAAAGATCAATTACTTTTCCTTCTGCATTAATGTAAATTCCGCGGGTAGGGAAGTCTCTGTCGTTTTGGGTGTCGCTTTTCAGAAATATGTACGGATTAAGAAATCTGCTGTATCTTTTATTATCGCCATTGAATTCTGCTTCGAAATAATCGTGACTGATCCCGCCGCCGATGGCAAACTTATCTTTCCAGATCGACTGAATATAAGCTTCATTTCTCAGCCATATCCATTTGTCGACTTCATTGTTATTGACGTCTTTCAAATTAAAGCTCATTCCCGAAGAATAAATTCCGAAGCCCGGAATATATCCGTTATCAATAAAATAGTTTAAATAATATCGGGGTTTATCTCCCACAACAATGTCCAGCGAAAGATTTGAATTTCGAGATAAAAGTCGTTTTGCTGAATAGTTTAAAAGTAGTCCTGTTTTGAAAATTTCGTCGTAATGCAATCCGAATTTTAGAAAATGTCTTGTATCGTCTTCGGTAACGTAGAGCTTAAGGTAATTTGAATTGTTTCCGGAAATAATATCGTAATTGATGAATTTGTAATTGTTGGTGGCGACCAATTTATCAATCTGTTTATTGATGCTTCCGTAGGTTTGGAGAGAAGGGAGCCGCAGTCCCATTTTCCCTAAAACATAATTTTTTCCGTAAATTCTGCTTCCTTCTATTTCGAGACTGTCGATTTTATAGACATTGGAATAAATAGGGCTCATTTGCTGTCTGATTCTGTCGAAAGGTCTCTTGGGTAGCTGATCGAGGATATCGACGTATTTTAAGCCTTCTACGTAGCCGCTGTCGAGAATTTTTTTCTTATCATCATAGCTTGTAGCGGTCATGCCTGTTAAATTGGGCTTGATGTTGATGTCGGTATATTGATACTGTCTTTTGGTATCTTTTTTAATTCCGAAATCAATGACCTGATTTAAGATGGCAATAATGCTGTTCAGATCTTCACGTTTGGAAAGATCCTGATTGAGATCTACCCCGATAACGATATCAATTCCTTTGTCTTTTAAAGGTTTGGAAGGATAGTTTACCGTCATCGCTCCGTCAATATAAATACTGTCGTTAATTTTTACAGGATCCATGAGTGACGGAAATGCAGAACTTGCCATAATCGACTGTACCAGATCTCCTTTTTCAAAAATCTGCATATTGCCGCTTTCCAGATTGGTCGCGACACACATAAAAGGAATCGGGAGTTTGGAGAAATCGTCAATATTGGAAACATTTTTGAAAAGTTCCTTCAGCAGATATACATTTTTCTGTCCGGAACTGATGGAAGAGGGAAGGGTGATTTTTCCGTTTTTAAGAGGAATAGACAAAAGATATTTGTCAACGGATTTATTGAAGAAAGTTGTTTCCTGTCGCTTTGCTTTCGGATCTGTGATTAAAGAATAGAAATCGGTATCCATCACAATCTTTTCTATCTCTTTTCCGGAATATCCTGAAGCGTACAGTCCGCCGACAATGGCGCCCATACTTGTTCCTGCGATGTAATCTACTTTTACCCCGAGAGAATCCAGTATTTTAAGAACACCTACATGAGAAAATCCTTTAGCTCCGCCTCCTGCAAGAGAAAGTCCTATTTTGGGATTTTTCGGAATAACGAGGTCTTTCTTTACCTGAGACTGAATCATAAGCAATTGAAAGGCAAATAAAATAATCAGGAGCTTTCTCATAGGCTAATCTTTTACATAAATCCGTTTCACACGGGGCGAAATGGAGGTTAAAACTTCATAGGTTATTGTTTTGCAGTAGTCTGCGAATTCTTTTAAACTGGGTTTTGCATTAAAGACGGTTACGGTATCGCCTTCCTTTACATTAGGGATATGATCTACATTAATCATCATCATATCCATACAGATGCTTCCTACAATCGGAGCAAGGGTTTTGTGGATTCCTACATTACCGACCTGATTTCCGATTAATCTTGGGATTCCGTCTGCATATCCTACAGGAATAGTGGCTATTTTCGTCTGATGATCTGTTTTAAATCGGCGGCTGTAACCAACTGATTCTCCGTTTTCTACCAAAGAAATTTGAGAAATTACCGTTTTAAAGCTTACAACAGATCTCAGCTGTTTCTGTATTTCACTATTTGGTGATTCTCCTAACATTCCAATGCCGATTCTTACCATATCATATTGATGATTGGTATAATTGGTTATTCCTGAAGAATTTAAAATATGTCGGATAGGAGTGTACCCCAATTTTTCTATCAAATAGGTTGAGTTTTTTTCAAAAGTTTCAAGCTGATGGAATGTAAATTCTTTTTCATCCGGCAAATCTGAAGAAGAAAGATGGCTGAAAATACTCTGAACTTTTAGATTCATTGAATTTAAAGTCTCGCTTAACTGATCCAGATCATTGCCTTTAAAACCAAGACGATGCATTCCTGTTTCCAGTTTGATGTGGATAGGATATTTTTTATCATATCCGGATTTCTGAACCGCTTCATAGAATAATTCCAGAACTCTGAAACTGTAAATTTCCGGTTCCAGATTATAGGCAATCACGGTTTCATAACTATGCTGTTCAGGATTCATAACCACAATAGGAACGGTGATTCCTTTTTTCCTGAGTTCTACGCCCTCATCAACGAAAGCAACTCCAAGAAAATCTATGTGATGATGCTGTAAAAATTCTGAAATTTCATAACTTCCTAAACCATATGAGTTTGCTTTCACCATTGCCATCATTTTTGTGGATGGTTTTAATAAAGATTTATGGTAATTGATGTTATGAAGAATAGCATTTAAATTAATTTCTAAGACCGTATCATGTTTTCTGAGTTCAAGCAGATCTTTAAGTCTTTCGATCTCAAATTTCCTTGCCCCTTTTAATAAAATAATTTGGTTTTCAATTTCTGTAAGATATTTACTTTCAATTAATTCCGGAGTATTGATGAAAGTAAAAGTTTTAGTTTTAAATAATTCACTAAATTTTGATATTTCATCACCGATCAGGAAAACAGAATCGAATTTCTGTTCGTTTACAAGCTCGGAAACTTCTTCATACAGTTCTTTTGAATTTGAATTTACCCCTACAATATCTGTAAGAACCAGAGATTTTTTCGGTTTGTTGTATTCATTGAGAAATTGAAGAGCGGTTTTCAGAGAATCAAGATCAAGGTTAAAAGAATCGTTGATGACAATGTTGTTCTTAATTCCTTCAATCGCTTCAAGTCTCATTTCAACGGCCTTTAAAGCGTTGATTTTTTCGACAATCTTTTCGTTTTCAATACCAAGTTCCTTTAAAACCGTTACAAGCGCCAAAGCATTCGTTAAAGTCGCTTCGTCTCTCTGATGCACCGGAAAAGAGATTTCTTCGTTGAAATAATGTACCGTTACATCTTCGTTTTTCGAAATATTGTTTTTGAAGTAAACTTCGTTGTCTTCCTTAAAGCCGTAAGAAATTAATTTTTTACCTGAATATAATTCCTTTATCTTTTTGTCAACCAGAGAATTATCCCCGTTGTAAATAACCGTTTCAGAATGTTTGAATAATTTGATTTTTTCATCAATCAGCTCCTCTTCCGATTGGAAATTGGCAAGATGAGCAGTTCCGATGTGGGTAAGCAAACCAATCTGCGGATGGAAAATATTTTCGAGCTTTTCCATTTCGTCTGGCTTGGAAATTCCTACTTCAAAAATTCCTAATTGATGTGAATTATTAATCTGAAGCAGAGAAAGAGGAAGTCCGATCTGGGAATTGAAACTCTTTGGGCTTTTTACCGTTGGAAATTCATTCCACAGACATTGATACAGCCACTCTTTTAAAATCGTTTTTCCGTTACTTCCTGTAATTCCGATTGATTTTAAATGAGCATTTTCAAAATGAAATTTAGCTAATTTCTGAAGAAATTCAACCGAATTTTCAACAATGATCCACGTAATATTTTCAAACTGCGGATGATGATGTTCGGAAATGATGACATTTATTCCACGGTCGATCGCAGATTCAATGAACTTTTCTCCGGAATTTTTTGGAGTATTGATCGCTATAAACGCAGTATTTTTAGTAGAATAAATAATTCTGCTGTCGAAAGCGATATTCCTGATTATTATATTTTTGTCTCCAATAATCTTCGCATTGGTGATTTCTGCGATATGGTTTGTCGTGTAGTTCATAAACTACTTTTCTGTAATTAGGTTATAATTAGAATCAGGATTTCGGAAGTTATTAATCATATTTAAAAGATTTATTTGATTTCCTGAAATTTCATAAATGATAGAGTTGTGTTTCGTAATTAGTAATTTGTGAAACGCTGTGTCTTCATATTTCTGATGAATAAGATTTCCATTTTCAAGCAAAGAAATTTTTCTTTCTAAAATTTCATAAAAATCTTCCAAAACATCGAACCCCCAGTTTTCAATAAGAAAATCTTCTAGAATTTCTAAATCCGATTTGGCTCTATTTGTCCAAAAAATATTCATTTTTCTTTTTTGCAATTCTTTCCTTTGCTTCATTCATCACTGCCATATGTTCGGTTATCCGTCCGTTTTTTACGTCGTCTAAACCTTCCTGAATAGCATTGAGAATATCATCATGCGAAATTTTTTCCGGTTCTATAATCTCCGCAATCTTCAGCAATTCCTCAGGAAGAAATTTTTTTTCTTTCATTTTTCTGAAAAACGTAGGCTCGGAAATTCCGCTTTTTTCAATGATGTATTTCATTTTGAAAGGCGAATTTTTCAGAATCTCGTCAATAGAATTGCTGATCTTTATGTAATTTTTAATCTCTAATATCATTTTCTGATAGTTTTCACTATTAAATTTTAAACAAAATTAATAATAAATTTGATATTAAATCTCTTTTTTATTCAAAACTTCATCCACAAAAACTCTTCTGCTTACCGCATCGTAAGATTCTGTTTCTCCGAGTTCTACAAGATCTTTTCCTGCGGAAGTTCTCATAGAATAATTGGCAAGATTTCCTGTTCTTCTGCAGATCGCGTGTACTTTTGTTACATATTCTGCAGTTGCCATCAGATTGGGCATCGGTCCGAAAGGTCTTCCAAGAAAATCCATATCCAGACCTGCAATAACCACTCTTATTCCGCCGTTTGCCAATTGATTGGCTATATCCACAATGCTTTCATCAAAAAACTGTGCTTCATCAATTCCTACTACATGACAATTGGAAGCCAGCAAAAGAATTTCGCTGGGATTTTCTACCGCCGTGCTTCGGATTTTATTCTGATTGTGCGAAACCACATCTTCATCCGAATAGCGGGTATCCAGTTTTGGTTTAAAAATCTCCACATTCTGCCCTGCCATTTCAGCTCTTCTAAGCCTTCGGATCAACTCTTCGGTTTTTCCGGAAAACATTGAGCCACAAATAACTTCCATCCAACCACTTTGTTTGGAATGATTAATTGTATTTTCTAAAAACATTTGTTAAATTAGCCGTATATTTTTAAGATCAAAAGTAAGCAATTTTAACAAGATTCTTCTATGCAGAACATCCAAGATTTAAAGGAAAAGATTTTTTTTGAATCCAAGAATATCATTGGTATTTTGGATAAAATAAGCAACGTAGATGAACTTTCGTCAAAGCAGGATCTTGTAGAAGAGCTTGCCAACAGGATTTCGTTTCTCCGGCTGCTGGAAAAAAATATCGAGTATTTCGGAAGTGAAAATTCTTCGCTGGTTTCAGAAAATAAAGAAAATTTTTCTGC
>NZ_JBBCQL010000126.1:0-12829 GCF_037149975.1 Chryseobacterium sp. VD8
TAAAATACTAAAGAAATACAAAAAAATATCTCTATTTCTTGATAATGATAAAACGGGAAAAACTGTCGTAGAGCAGATCCGCAACAGCTATAAAAATGTTGAAGATTTTTCCTGGATGTACCAACATTATAAAGATTTGAATCAGTGGCTGATAAGGTGATGATGTTTTCAGTAAAGACAAAACCGCTACTTAATAGTAGCGGTTTCATTTTGAAATTAATCTTATTGAGTAACCCATCCTGGCACTCCGTTCACACTTTTTAATATAAAGGTTCCATTTGATGGGGGAATAGGAATTACTTCAGTTGCAAAACCAAAGCTGCCATCCGCTTTGGCTACAACTTTTTTGGTGTAAGCTGGATCTCCGTCTGCATCGGGCATTTGTGAAGGTGTAACACTCAGTTTTCCATTGATATTGAGCCATCTTTCAGAAAAATCTCCAGAGATTAGCGCAAACTTATAGTCTGTATAATTGTTTGTAATGCTATCCCAAAAATTTGTTGAACTGGTGGTTACTGGTGTTGAATGAATTGCCAGCTTATTACTAATACTTCTATTTCCAGATGCGGGGCTTCCTGCACCGACACCAATAAAAACATTATTAGATCCAGTTCTATTGCCTGTACCCGACAGATATCCTATAGAAATATTATCATTGCCTGATGTGATATATGACATTGCTCCTGCACCGATTCCAATATTCCTGTTTCCGGAAATTGTTCCATTAATAATACCATTTAGTGCTGATACCCCCGCTCCATAATTTAGTTTTCCAGTAATTTCTCCTTGAGACATTGCATAGGCACTGGCCGAATTCCCTTTTCCGGAAGTTATGTTTGAGTCCGTTGCAAAAATTGAGTTGTATTCACCGGCGATAGTGCTTCTAGATTTACCGATGATATAATTTTCTTTTTGATCAAAATCAAGCTTCAGATTATTTTTTACAATAAGTTCCAGCGTGGAAGTATTACCTGTTTGAGAGACAACTTCCAATGGATCACTTTGAAGTAATGGAACCCATTTTTGACCGTCGAAATAATATAGACCTGACTTTTCAAGATGAACAGATTGCCCTGATAAATTGGTGGCAGGTGATAGAACGAAAACTATTGCTCCCTTCTGTGCTGTAGTGTAAGTTTTTGTTGCCAATTGATCTCCACTAATTCTTGGTAGAATGATCCCATCGAAATGATTGGCATCATCTGGTTTGCCTACTACTTCTAAGGTAGCTTTAGGCGTTTGAGTATTGATACCGACTTGTGAGAAAAAGTTGGCACTTATCAATAAAAAAAATAGTTTTAGAAAGTTGTTTTTCATTTTGTTATTTGATTATAGTTCACTATGTTTTTAGAATCTACTTTTGTGGTATAGCTATTTGGAGTGAGGTTTGATCCAATTTGAGTAGCCTTGCACTTCACCAGTGGCGTTTGAGTTTATCATATTTAAGTTTCCTGCAATAATATATATGGTATTATTTTGAAGCAGTACCGGAATTACATAAGTTGAATTTTCATTTTGCATAAAAACTATATCTTTAGGAAAGTATCCGATTTCGTTGCATATTCCCGAAATATCAAATAAAACATCATCTAAAACATTAGGTGCATCAGATGCTCTGCTAATTTCAAATTTTATATTCACTATCCCTTCTAATTTCCTTAAAGTTACCGAGCCTTTAAAGCCTCCATATTTTTTTGTTCCTATCGAATAATGTTTTGAGGATGTTAAGTAAACATTTTTGTCAGACGAAAGATTAAGAGGCTCAGACCACTTTGATGATTCTGTCAGAACATCATCATTGCTGTTATCAAATGACAGAATAATTCTATATTCTATTGGTTCCTTTTGATTGGATATAGATTTCCACGAATATCCGCTAAAGTAATATAGCCCTGGCTCTGTAATATCAGCTACCTGACCTGATAAGTTTGATGGTGCAGTGGTGACAAATATAACAGCACCTTTCTTTGAATAATTGTATGTTTTTTTCTGCAACTGATCTCCCGTAATGCGTGGGGGGAGAATTCCATCATAATGATTGATGTCTTCTGCTTTTCCTACAACTTCAAAAGTAGTCTCAGGAGATGAGGTGTTGATTCCTACCTGAGAAAACAGAAATGAATTAACACAGAAACAAAGCAGCATAAAAAAGTTGTTTTTCATCAGTAATTCTTTTGTTAAATTATTTTACAAAATTCATATTTAACCGTATTACTGCTATTAAACTAATTGTTATAAATGGCGGAGTGAACTTTTATGATTGTAAAAAGTCATAATTGAATATTCAAAAGTTTTATTCAAGGCGATCTATGATTAAGAATTGAACATATGTGACCATTGAGTTTATTTTGTCGCCTATGACTATGTCATTTAAAAGTATAATCGGTTTAAGCAAATTCTTCAATTCGGAAAGGCGCTCATTTTATTTCGGAAAAGCACTCTGGATATTTCGGAAAAGCGCTCCTAAACCCAACTAGTCGGACGAAAATTATCTCTTTTATACTATTAGATTCGGAAACGAACTCTTTACATTGTCGAAATTTTGATAATTGTGGATAAATACTGAATGTTGGATTGAAAAATTCGGAAACGCACTCATTCGTATTTTGATTGATGTTCGGAAAAGCACTGATCTCTTTTTCGGAAAAGCGATCATCTATCTTTCGGAAACACACTCATTCTTAAAATCCTCTCAAACAGCTGCTGCAGGATAATAGTGGAGTACAGTAAAAGTATTTCTAAAAATATATAAAAGTTCTTTTTTCTCTAAAAGGAATTTAAGCTTTTGCTTTTAAAGAAAAAATATAATCTTTTAGTACAAAAATTATGTCTTTACATCTTTACAAATAAACCGATTGTAAACAATATGTATTGCAATTAGTTTGATATTATTCACCAGTGTAAATTGATAAGTTGATTTAATAACTGTGTTTTTGTTTTTACAATTGCAAATGTAGAAAAGAGGCTTTCTCACAAAAAAATCTTTTTGGGTATCTAAAAAATTTTCTACACCAGTTCCGATAATTTGTCAGAAACTCCTAAATCCTTCGGACAAAAATATTTCAAGCCCTGAAAATAAATATAATTAGTGACTCTTTTTCCTTGGGTTTTATGCGCCTGCTCTTTTTCTATGGTCATAAGCAAAGAAAAACCGGAACCTCAGTTATACAAATCAATTCAACTTATGCTCTTTGACATCTTCGGAAATATCAAAAAAATATATAAATAATCATTTCCAATTAGGAAAAACAATAGAGAAAACCGAGTGTCCTCGATACCAAATCAATTCACTCAAGAAATTTTTAGAAAACGAAAATAATTTTAAACAATTTAAATTCAATTATTATGAACATCGTAGGCAGAATTACAAAGAATGCGGAAGTTAACGCATTAGCAAATGACAGACAAGTTGTTAATTTTTCAGTAGCTATAAATGATAGCTTTAAAAATAAACAAGGAGATAGAGTAGAACAGACCACATTTTATAACTGTTCATACTGGATTAGTTCTAATGTAGCTAAAATTCTTACCAAAGGTACTTTGGTAGAGCTGACAGGAAAACCAAGTGCAAGTGCTTGGATAGGAAAAGATGGAGAGATTCGTTCGGGTCTAAATTTTCTCACATCATTTATTAAAGTTCACGGAGGAGGAGGTAAGGCGGATGTTAATACTAATTCAACCATCGAAGCCAAACCACAAACAGCAAGTGCTTTAGTCGGAGATAAGGATGATGATTTACCATTTTAATTTAAAATTTAAACAATGAAAATATCAAAAATTCCTACAGATTATCTTTTTATCAAATCCATCGATTCAAATGAATTTAGTGATTTTGCAATCATTCATACTACTGAACAATGGAGAGAATTATGTACTGAAAGATTGGACTCTGTAAAACCTTTTGAAAATGATACTTTTTTCAAATGGCTTAATTATAAAGATGAAGCAGTTGATTTTTTTAGGTTTACGGATGAAAGCTTCTCTGAAATTAAAGATTGGTTTCAAAACAATGATATGTTTTTCGTGGAAACTAATGAAGAAGAAATCAGTCAATTGAAACCATTGGATTTTGTATTAAACTGTTATCAGATGCAGGTTTTTACTGATGGTACTGCCATTTATAATGCTTTTGAAAAGCATTTGGGTACTGAATATTGGACTCTCCAATTTTCTCTGAACGAATTAACACAGACAACTTAATTGAAAGCTATGCAGACCAATTTTTTTAGACAACTCGCCAAACTTAATTTAAAAGGTGACTTGCAGTTGATACTTCGACCAACAGAAGAAAATGGCTTTGTTCTATCCATATTGCTCAATAATGAGCAGTGTGGAGACGAAGCAAGAAAATTGATTCCACCTGTTAATTTAAAGGGAACAGCAGAAGAGCTTGATAACGGATTCTTTGAAACGGTAGGCACACCATTACAGACTGCTTCGGGTTTAATGGTAAATATGGAAAGCTTTATGAAACAGATGGAAGAAGCCAAGAAGAAATCTGCAATGGAAAAGGAGAAAAGTGATAAGGAGAAAAAAGAAAAGGAAACAAAGGATAAAAAATTTACTGAATCCTTACAAAAGGCAGTGCAATTTGAAAAGGAGGGCAAATATAAAGATGCGTGGTCTGCTCTACCTAAAATTTCAGATTATCCCGATAAGGCAGATAACATCAGGAAAAAGCAGGAACAATATGAAGTCCATCTTGCTCCAAGTCTTTTTTCCGAGCCACAAGAACCACAAGAAATTTCCAACATTTAAATATAGATTATGTTACTCGCAACACAATTAGAACGGGTTTTCATTCTGAAAGATAATGGACAGGATATTCGCCTGACAGACCCCGAACCAAAATGGAGTGTAGAAGCAGTGATGAATTTTTATGCTAATAATTATCCAATTCTTACCACTGCAAAGGTTTCCGCTCCTCTGATTAAAGATGACACTATTCAATATCAATTTGAAAGTGTAATGGGAACTAAAGGATAACAGTTTATGAATTAAATCAAAATTAAGATGAATGCAACAAAATATTATAAAAGGAAAAATAGTAATTCCGGAAGAAAAAAAACAAAAACAGGTTCATCAGCAGGTAGGCGATTTTATGAAATGGATGAAGCAGGAAAAAGACAGTTCGGAAGTACAGAAAGACCAGAGAAAGTCTGTCCCATTGGCACAAATACCAATGGTTTTCTGAAAACGGCTTTTCTGCCAAAGCTTAAAGAATGTAGCACAACATCAAATTTGTCAAAATCAAAAACAATAAAATTGGAGAGGGATTTTTATAAATCCCTTTCCCAAATGTCAGAGCATTATAATCTTTCTCAATCTGATCATAAAGATTTTGAATTTCCATATAACATCTCACTATCTCTGAATCATTGCCGAAAGCAAATGAAAACGAGTATCAAAAATTGGCAGGATATTAAATTGGAGCACAAAGGTAACTGCCTATATTTTGTGAGCGAAGAAAGAATCAGTACAGGAATGACTCTTTACTATATTCCTGTCGTTCCTCTTCATAATATGCTTCATCATAAGAAATACAGAAAAACAGCTCAAATGCTACTTTCTGTATGCACTTATCTGTATCGGATTATTGATATTCCTTATTACAGACAGGAAGCTTCATACTTATTTTGGTTATATGAAATGCTAAGCGACTGGATTGACCAAGATGAAGAATTGGATGAAAATTGTGAATATAAAAAGCAATTACAACAGGCTGAATTAATTGGTGATATTATGGAGCAGAAGATTGCATCTATCAATAATTTGTCATTTTTTCAACAGCGTGTAACGTCATTTAAAGCAAAAGATAGTTTTGATGTTGAATGTTTGAATCTTGCTAATAAAGCTTTCTCCTTATACAGCAAATTTCCCGAAGAACGCATCTATAGAAACATACATTTTAATAATAATAAGGACTTCTCTAATGATGATGAATTCGATTACGATGAAAATGATGAAGCCGTTATTTCAATGGATAAATACATTTCATTTTTTGCTGATGATAGAGGATGGGCATATCAAAGTATTATCGATAGTGTAAATAATGAATTCAATGAATATGCTGAAATTCAAGAACCTATTGTTTTCAAAGTTTTTGATGGGAAAGAAGTTTCAGATAACAGTCTGGATTTTGAAAGTGAAGTTTTTGAAATTCTTAATCAGCTTGCAGGAATACTTGGCGACTTTTCAAGTCTATAAATCTTAACTCGAATTAGTTATGAAACGAAAAAATAATAATATTGAAGCAAAAGATGTAACAGAAGATTTTGAAAATCTTTATCATCCAAAATCAGCATTAGTTTTCTACGAAAGTGATGATAAGCTTTCTGATATGTACGTTGAATATTTTGATATGGATGAAGATGGCAGTCCCATTAATGCACATCCACTTACAACCAACGAAGCTAAATATTTAGCAAAAAGACTTAAAATTCAAAATTGCAGAGAAAAAGAATTTCTTAAACCACAGGGAATTATTTCTTCTAATATTTTACTCATCGACAATTCAGAAAATGCAAAAGTGATTTGGTACACAGAATTTTCAGAACGAGAATTATATTTTTCTAAGGATTTGGAAATACCAAATGGTACAGCGAAAGTACCATCCTTAATTTGGTGTGCTGATAAACTGCATTTGAAGATATTTGCTGTTGATTACAATCAGCGACCAACAGAAGAGACTTCGCTATATCACGCACCATTTTTTAACATCTATGATAACGGGAGTGTTTGTATGGGGAACGTTGATACTAAAATTAAAAAGTCAGCTTCCTTGGAAGAATTTACGGCTACTTGGGAGCATTTTTTTTTCAATTCCTATTTCAGTCACTTAATGTACAATCATAATCCTATAAAGGGAAATTGTGTCTCGCTTTGGAAAGACCTTGTTCAGAACAGAAAGGATTTTCCAAATGATGTGCTTATAAAATCTAATCTTAAATTAAAAAACCTACTGTAATGAATATTCAAAATAATTCAATTGTAAATAATAAGCCAAGAGTTCATTTTACCTATAGTAATTTTATTCAGCCGACAAACCCAATATCTATAAATCTGATAGGGGCAGGAGGAACGGGTTCGCAGATGCTTACTGCTTTGGGCAGAATAAATTATGCGCTTAACGAAATGGATCATCCCGGACTTTCTGTAATGTTATGGGATGATGATAGGGTAGAAGAAGCAAATCTCGGCAGACAGCTTTTTGCTGAAAGCGAACTTGGACTTAATAAAGCGACAGCATTAATCAACAGGACAAACCGATTTTTCGGAACGGCTTGGAAAGCGGAGACTAGAAAATTTCAAAGAGACGCTTCGGACAGGATTACGAGTAATATGACCGCCAATATTTTTATTTCCTGTGTCGATAATGTGAAAACAAGATTTGAAATCGCTGAGGTTTTAAAAACTTTGGATGATACTTATATACATCGTAATACAGCAAAATATTGGATGGATTTTGGAAACAGTAAATGTACAGGACAGGTATTACTCTCGACAATCGGAGATATTAGACAGCCTGATTCTCAAAAATATGAAACGGTTTCCAATCTTGCTTTTATAACCGATGAATACGGTGATTTATTGAGACAGTCAGAAACAGTAGATGATACTCCAAGTTGCAGTTTGGCAGAAGCACTTGAGAAACAGGATTTATTTATTAATTCTTCTTTAGCCCAATTAGGAGGCTCACTCCTCTGGAATTTATTTCGAAATGGGATGACCGAAAACAGGGGATTTTTTCTGAATCTTCAAAATTTTAACTCACAGCCTATAAAAGTTGCCTGATGGAAATCGGGTGGCAAAAATGCAATTTCTCCTATGGTCGAAAACGCATTTTTGCCTATATGGAGCAACCACATTTTAAAATATACCTATCTAATTCCATTCCTAATATTTTAAAAAAAGGTTGCGGACTTTTTAAATTTTATCATATGATTGTAAAATTAATTTATTTTTAACTCATTGTAATATAGTTTGTTATTATCTTTATGGTAATTAACCTTGAAAACAATAATGCAATGAGAACACGTGCTAAAGAGAACGGACTTGAAGTGACCTGCGTTGCAGGAACTTCAGCAGTGATACTTTCGATTGATATGCCCCAACAACAAACTGAGGGACTACTGGGATTTTCTATCGAAAGAGAAGATTTGATAGAAAATGAAAAGTACTTTTTAAAAGGATTTAAATATTTTGAAGAAACTGTTGGGAGCGCAGTAAAAAATGAATTATTCAGCAGCTTTGAGCATCCTATCCAATCATTTATGTGGGAGGATTTTACTGTAAAATCAACCTACGATTATATCTACAATATAATTCCTGTATATGGAAAGCCTAAATTTTTAGAGCATAGACCTGGCTGTAAAATCAAGGTTAATATTCCCGACGAAAGTACTTCAAAACACTCAGTGTATTTTAACCGTGGGGTAGCGGGGAGCCTAGCATATGCTAGAGAGTTTGGGAATATCAGACCTTGGTCAGAGGGAGTATCTGAAGAGAATTCTTTGAGAGCATTAAAGTGGCTTGGTAAGGGCTTGGATGATGCTTTGTTGAACTTTATCAAAAAAGCTGAAGATGAAACATATAGTATTAGAGCTGCTTTTTACGAGTTTGAATATTTGCCCATTTTAGAAGCATTGAAAGATGCATATAAGATAGAAGCGTTGATGTTAAGATAATTTATGATTCCAGAGGAGAGGAGAAAGCAAATAATCTTGCCATAAATGAAGCAGGCATTCCAAGACAAATTTTAATTCCAAGAAAAGAAGAAGCAAATAAAAGCTATATTGCTCATAATAAATTTATGATACTGCTGAAAGATGGTAAACCTATTGAGATATTATCGGGGTCTACCAATATAACAGCAAAAGGAATTTTTGGTCAATGTAACGCTGCTCACATTATCAGAGATGAAGAGGTCGCTCAAAAATTTCATCAATATTGGGAATATTTAGCACAAGATCCAATTAACGAAGTGTTAGGTAAGCAAACTTTGGAAATTCAAGAAGATATATTGTATGATAATCTTAACAAGGGTATAACCGTATTTTTCAGTCCCCGCGAACAAAAAACTATTCTTAAAACGTATGCTGAATATATGGATAATTCAAAAAGTCTTATTTGTGGAATGTTTCCATTTTCTTTTAGTAAGCATATGAAAGAAATAATAACTAAAGATACAGAAAATCTCAAATACATCATCTTAGATAATAATAGATCTATACATACTACATTAGTTTCAAACGATTATGATAATGTAATAATTTATGGAACTTATTTAAAAGATGGTCTATATGATTGGCTCGCAGAAAAACATTCAGGTTTACTATTGAATGCAAAGCCAAGTGGAGTAGGGACAAATTTCATTCATAATAAAATTATACTTATTGATCCTCTAGGTGAAGATCCTATTGTCATTTCCGGTTCTGCAAATTATAGTGATAATTCAATTTTGAATAATGATGAGAATACTTTGGTAATTAGAGGTGATAAGGATTTAAGTGATCTTTATTTTACTGAATTTGTAAGAATTTTTAATCATTATTATGCGCGATCTAAAGCTTTAGAAATGTCGGGAAAAGTTTCAGGGAACGATAATCCATTGCATTTGAAGACGGACTACCTTGCTTGGGTAAAATCATTCTACAATAAAAATGCATTAAAATATAAGAGAAAAAAAATGTTTGTAGATTTAATCTGTTCCTGATTTACTAGCTGCAGGGACTTTTTAATTACATAGCGATGTTACCAAATACTTATGACAAACAAGGCTTTACAAAAATTAATAGATGATTTAAATAATAAAGGTAAGAGAACAAAAAGTGTTATTTATCTTAGACCTTTAAGCCCGAATGTAGATTTCGCTAAGGTCTGGATAAATAAACCGAAAATAACTGATAATATTACATCTTCAGACGGATTCAAAAAATTTTACTTCATTAAAAATGAAACTAAAACTTATGTAGCTGTAGTCTTGGATATGTATAGTGATTTACATTGGTATGTTGTACCAGAACATAGAAAAAATGGACATTTGACCAACTCAATGAAGGATGTAGTTTTGTTTCACTTATTTATTAATAGAGATGAGCAAACAATTACTATCACAGAAAATCAAATTGGAAAATCTTTTGCTGATGCGTCGAAAAAAGTGGCACTCGAACTAGGATTTATTCAAACTGATGATAATGAATATGTGCTTGCAGGTGATGACTACGTATGTTCTGAGTCAAATTTTGTTTTGAACTCTAAAATGTCCGAAGATAGAATGGTTGAATTAAGGAACGAAATTAATTACTTAGGTCGATCACTTTGGAAAATTCAAACTGAAATTGAAATGAATCTTGGACTAAGTGATTACTGCGAAGAGCTTAAACAGACGGTTGACACATTAAGAAGTAATTCTTTGAAATTTGAATTCTTATGGAGAAACAATAACAAATAATAACTTAAACTACTGATTTTTTTAAAAAAGTAGTTTAAGATATTATTTAATTCAAGGCATCAAGATTTCCGATATATCTACTTATGATTTTTAGGTCATCATTTTCTTCAGTGTTCAAATCAGTCTTTTTAATCAATGAAATTATTTTGGAATAAAAACTATTATTAAATCCGTCAAGTGCTTTCTGATATTCGATATCAGTGTATGATATTTTGAAATCGTCAAATGAAAATGTAAAACCGATATTTGAATCAAATAACATATCTATCAGAATTTCCTCAGATAATAAAACTGACGGTTTGTCTTTTGGTACAATCTCCTTTAGTTTGAAAGTCGTTTCATATTTTTTGAATTCTTCCGATCTAATTGTTTTCTTTGAAACTTTACCTTTTTCAGAAACACGTTTATGAGCAATTGTAGTAACAAGCTCACCTATATCCTCTTGTGACAATGTTTTTGTAGTAAGTAATTCCTTTTTTTGCTTGTTAACAATTTTTGGAATATACTTTTTTGAAAATGAATCTGTGTCATAAACTCCAATGCTGTAACCGGAATTATTTGATTTGATTTTGGCTAATGGCCTGAATATTTCATTTATTTCCTCCTCTGAAAATTCTTCTTTGATTTCGGTAATTTCTTGTTCACCAAGAGGATTAATGAAAATTTCATTATGGAAATTTTTAACAATATTTGATTTTAAATTAACAATTTCCTTTTCTTCGTCATTTCTTTTCATCCAATCATTAGCAATTGAAAATCGAAAACTTCCATAACTTGAGTTTGTGATGACCGGATTAATAATTCTATCAATTTCTTTTTGAAGTTCACTTATACTGTCATCTCTAAATTTGACCAAACGCCTAACTTTAGTAAGTGCATATGCCTTTAATGATTTCAAATAATTATCTGTAAAGTCTTTAATCATTTCTAAAGTAACAGAATGACCAAATTCAAGCTTGGTAGGCTCAATAGTATAATGTGTGCTATTTTGTCTAAGAATACTTAAATAGGTATATTCTTTTGTCTGCCCAAAAGGATTAATATTTTTTAAAGAAACTAAAATCTCTAAGACGTCATACAATTGTTCCTTAACCTCTTCATCTTTACTGTTAGTTAACCCAAAAAAAATAAACTTTTGTGCCTCCTCTATCTGTCCAGCTTTTAAATTTAAAAACGCAGCACTTCTTACCAGTATACTCCTTGTGGGTTCAAGGTCTGGTTTGTCGAAATAGAAATCTGCAACCTCACTTTCTAATTTAGCTGCCGTTTTGTATAGTTCTAATGAAGCATCAAAGTCACCTTCATCTAAAGCCTGCTTAGCCTTAAATGAGTAATCCATAGCTTCTCTATGTTGTAACTTTGGTTTCATTTATGAATTTCTTTTATGGTTGTAGGTTTGGCAAAAAGTGTGACAACGACAGATGATGATTGGTCTCTTTTTGAACCTCTATTAATTTGCTCGTGTTTCTTTTTTATGCGATTTATTAAGGTATTTGATTTGTTTTCCTCCAAAATACCGGATATTTCTACATAATGATATTCTTCGTCAAGAAAATTCAAATCATCATCATCAGGTTCAGTTTTAGAAAATCTATAGTCAACGCCATCGCCAATTTCAGTTTGTTCTACATATTTGTAATCCATTATTACTGACATTACAAACCAAGCCAATGCAACACCACCGTGATTAGCAATATCTTTATCCTCCTTCATTGTTACTTTTGAAAAATTGGAATCCCAAGTAACAATGTTTTTGCTGGATTTTCCGTCAATGGTAAATTCAAATTCAGCCTTAGAGTCTTTATGATAGCGATCAAGTCCAACAGCAGCCCAATAATTGTGAACTTTTATATGCTCTTTTGGTGGGCCTTGTAGCTTATCTAAAGTAAGATCAAGATGAAGTTCTGTCATTAAGTTATTAAAGTTATTGTTTTCACCAAATATACAAATTAATCGTTTTAGTTGTCAATTGTCATTCTAAACTACTTTTAATCTTGATTTTGTTATCAAAAAAATATAGAGTTGTTGCAACTAAGAGTTATTACATTTCCATACCTAAATCGAGTACTTCGTCAAGAATTTTCATTGTTTTAAAGGCATTTTCCCAACCTCCACAGCATTCAGGGCTTAATGCAATTGTAATGACATCTATCTTATCCATATTTACAACTAATACATTCCCGACTTTTCTGATCAATTCATCAGAATAAATCTGATAATAGCCTTTACTGTTAGAATAAAAGAAATCTATATCCAAATTTACTATACCGCCATTTTTGGAATCTTTCAGCCAATGATGTAAGCTGTTAAGAAAGTCTTCTATCTTATACTCCCAATCTATAAATTCATTTTCCGGATATGGCTCTTTGGTTATAA
>NZ_JBBCQL010000127.1:0-12784 GCF_037149975.1 Chryseobacterium sp. VD8
TGTCCCAGTTCTGACCTTTTGGAATATATTCCATCATTATCATTTGGTCATTTTCCTGTTTTTCCTCTAAATGAAGATTATATTTTTCGGGCAAAGAAAATTGTAAAGAATCTCTTTTTTGAGAATAAAAAACAGCTGAAAAAGAAAGAGCTAAAGGTAAAAAAAGTTTTGTCATTATAAAATCGCTTCTCTTACTCTGGTTAGTTTTTGTAGTAAATCTTCAAGCAGATCCAGTCTCAACATATTGGCTCCGTCGGACAAAGCGGTTTCGGGAGTGGGATGCGTTTCGATGAAAATTCCGTCTGCACCTACTGCGATTCCTGCTTTTGCGATGGTCTCGATAAGATCCGGTCTTCCTCCTGTAACTCCTGAACTTTGATTCGGCTGTTGCAGGGAATGGGTAACATCCAGAATGACAGGCGCATAATTTCTCATGGTTGGAATTCCTCTGTAATCTACCACCAAATCTGTGTAGCCAAAGGTATTTCCTCTTTCTATGATCGCCACTTTCTGATTGTCTGAGTCCGTAATCTTTTCAACGGCAAATTTCATGGATTCCGGAGAGAGAAACTGTCCTTTTTTTAAGGTCACACATTTTCCTGTTTTTGCGGCGGCAACCAAAAGATCTGTTTGTCGAACCAAAAACGCAGGAATCTGCAACACATCCACATATTGCGCCGCCAAAGCCGCGTGCTCGTTTTCGTGAATATCCGTTGTTGTAGGAATATTGAAAGTTTCGCCTACTTTTTTAAGAATTTCCAGAGATTTTTCTTCTCCGATCGTCGTAAAAGAATCTACTCTGCTTCGGTTGGCTTTTTTAAAGCTTCCTTTAAAAATGTAGGGAATGTTATATTTATTGGTTAATTCCACCACTTTTTCGGCAATTTTCAGCGCCATATCTTCGCCTTCAATGATGCAGGGACCGGCAATTAAGAAAAAGTTTTTGGAATTTTTGTGATGAATATTATCTAAATACTGAATCATTTTATTTTTTGATTAAAAAGTTCAGTAAAAATAGGGAGAAAGTTCGGAAATCCGAAATTATTTAAAGGGTTTTAAAGACTTCGAAACGGATAGCTTCAATAAACTTAGTGCCGATTTGTCCGATAATTCTGTTTTGGACAATTTTTTGAAGCTAGGAATTCGTAGATTTATCAAAAATTTCGAGAATTTTAAATATGAAAAAAGCGTTAATAATCGTAGATGTGCAGAATGATTTTTGTGAAGGCGGAGCTTTGGCAGTTCCGGGAGCAAATGAAGTAATTCCTTACATCAATGCTCTGATGGAAGAAAACGAATACGATCAGATTGTACTTACTCAGGATTGGCATCCTGCAGATCATAAAAGTTTTGCCAGCAATAATGGCAGAAAAGTAGGCGAAAGCATTATTTTAAATGGGGTTCCGCAGTTTATGTGGCCCGATCACTGTATTCAGGGAACTTTCGGGGCAGAATTCCATAAAGATCTTAACAGAGAGAAAGTAACCCACATCGTACAAAAGGGTAAAAATGTAGAAATCGACAGCTACAGCGGTTTTCAGGACAATAATCATTTCATGAAGACAGGTCTGGACGATTTTTTAAAATATCACGACATCCAGTTGGTGGAAATCGTAGGTCTTGCTATGGATTACTGCGTAAAATATACCTGTACCGATGCTGTAGCCAATGGTTATGTAACCTGTCTTCACTTCAACGGAACACGTGCCGTAAATGTAAAGCCGGATAACGGAAGAGATGCCATTTATGATATGATTCAGAAAGGGGTTACGGTTTTGGGGTAGTTTTTAAACACAGATTTCACTAATTTTCTCACAAATGACACAACTTAATATTTGTGATATTCGTGTAAATCCATTTGTGGCATTCATGTTAAAGCAAAAAAAAGACGCTGAAAAAATTTCAACGTCTTTTTTTTCAGCTTAAAATTTACTTCAAAATTAAAGCATTTTAAGGTTATTCACTTCCTGTTCTGTAAGGATTCTCCAGTGTCCTCTTTTGATATTTTTCTTCGTTAATCCGGCAAACATTACTCGGTCTAAGGCTTCCACTTCATATCCTAATCTCTGGAAAATTCTTCTGATAACACGGTTCCATCCAATGTGGATTTCGATTCCCACTTCATTTTTCGGTTTTCCTTCAATGAACGAAATCTGATCTACTTCGGCAACTCCTTCATCCAGACGGATTCCTTCCGCAATAAGCTTCATATCCTCGTGTGTAAGCTTTTTATCCAATGTTACATGATAAATTTTCTTTGCATCAAAAGACGGATGCGTCAGTTTTTTTGTCATATGGCCGTCGTTCGTTAAAAGAATAACACCTGTTGTAGAACGGTCTAATCTTCCTACCGGAAAAACTCTGTACGGTGAAGCGTTCGCTACAAGATCCATTACTGTTTTTCTGGCTTTGTCGTCTTTTGTGGTAGAAATATATCCTTTTGGTTTGTTAAGAAGAACGTAAACCGGCTTTTCGGGTGTAATATTCTGTCCGTCGAAAACCACTTTATCTGTTTTCTGAACCTGATAACCCATTTCCGTCACCACTTTTCCGTTTACTTCCACAAGACCTTGCGTAATCAGCTCATCGGCTTCTCTCCTGCTGCAGATTCCGGAATTGGCGATGTATTTATTCAGACGGATGGTGTCTTTATGTACATCTTTCTCAATTTTATTCAGTCTTCTTTTCTGTACAAAAGATTTATTTTTATCTTCCCTGTTTTCTGTTCCGGGTCTTCTTCCGTATTTCAGGCTTCCTCTTTCGTATTTATCTCTCGTATCAAAAGTATTGGGTCTGCTTCCTCCTCTTTTTGGGGCAGATTTGCCGAAAGATTTTTTTTCTTCACCTGAACTCGTTATGAAAGGCTCTTTTTCAGTTTTTCCGAATTTCTTATCCATTCGGTCCTGGTAACTGGTGCCACCACTTTTCCTTGAGTCTGAATTTCTCTCTCCTGCTTTCGGGAAAGATTTTTTAAAAGGTTTTGATTCTGAAGAATTTCCAGATCTGGAAGCACGAGAATTATCAGAATTTTTCTTAGTTGAAATTCTTGGTCTCTTTGGTCGTTCTGAATTATTATTATCTCTGCTCATTCTAAAAATTTCTGCAAAGATAGTATATTTAATAACGAGTTAAAAATTAAGAATCATAACTTTGCAATATAGTTTTACATTTAACCCTACAGAAAATCTGAAAATGATAACAATATTAAACGATAATTTTTCTCAATTAAACGACTTCTTACACGAAAAATCTTTCAGCAAAATCTTTATTTTAGTTGATGAAAATACACATGAATATTGTCTTCCCATCCTTTTAGGAAATATGGAAACAGATCTCGGATTTGAAATTCTGGAGATTGAAGCCGGTGAAGAAATGAAAAATATACAGACGGCGAACCAGCTTTGGGAAATTCTTACGGAAATGCAGGCAGACCGAAAAGCTCTGGTTATTAATCTCGGCGGCGGCGTTATTACGGATATGGGAGGTTTTGTAGCATCTACTTATAAAAGAGGAATCCAGTTCATCAATATTCCAACGACGCTTTTATCGATGTGTGATGCTTCTATCGGAGGAAAAACAGGAATCGATCTTATGCATTATAAAAACATGGTGGGAACTTTTACTTTTCCTGAGAAAATCTTTGTCTATCCTAAATTTCTTGAAACTCTTCCCTTCAAAGAATTAAGAAGCGGATTTGCCGAAATGCTGAAACACGGTTTAATTGCCGATAAATCTCACTGGGATAATCTTACCCAGATCAATAAACTGGATATTGACGGTGTAATTCCCCATATTCAAACGTCGATGGATATTAAACAGAATGTTGTTCAGGAGGATTTTCACGAGAAAAATATCAGAAAAACGCTCAATTTCGGTCATACGATCGGTCATGCTGTAGAAAGTTTATGCTTAAGTCAGGGAAATCCTATTCTTCATGGGGAAGCTGTGGCAATGGGGATGATTACGGAAGCGCACCTCGCTTTTCTTGAAGGTTTAATTTCTGAAGAAGATTCTGTACTTATCATAGAAAGTATTCAGAAGTATTACCCTTATCTTGATATCAGCGATTTTAAAGATGAAGATATTTTCGGTCTTTTACTTAATGACAAGAAAAATGCTGACAGTAAAATTAATTTTTCCCTGCTTACCGCCATCGGAGCTTGTAATTTCGATCATAAATGCAGTCAGAAAAACATCATTACGTCCTTAGATTTCTACAGAAAGCTGAATGATGTTTCATTATAACCGGCAAAAATTCAATTAAAAATTAAATATATTTTAAGAAGGTTTCTGAATTTAGACTATTTCTAAACAAATGTTTAATTAAAAATTAAATTTCTGAAAATCAAATCAATAAAATAAGATCTGTTTGTTTTTACAGGCGGATTTCTTTATGACATTTATCATAATTTATTTTTTGGCAAGCAATTTGAAAGATACTCTGCGTCAAACGAAAAATTTTGACAGTAGTAAAATTTAAAATTAGAAAATAGTAAAAATTAAAAAATTAAAGTTATGAAAAAGTTAATTTTAGGAGTAGCACTTACAGCTGGTTCATTAGCATTCGCTCAGACGACGGGTTCATCTTCAAGCCCGGTAAGATTTGGTATCAAAGGTGGGATGAACGTAGCTTCTCTATCTAAAGATGCAAGTCTTGAAGACCAAAAATCTAAAATAGGATTCAACGCAGGTGTATTTGCAAACATTCCTTTAGCAAGTTCATTCAGTGTTCAGCCGGAGGTTTTATATTCTCAGTACGGAGCTAAAGTAAAAAGCACAGACGAATTTACTGCATTAGGTACAACAACAAGAAATGTTGAGTCTTATTCAACTCATTTAGATTACATCGCTGTACCGGTAATGTTCCAGTATAACTTCGTTCCCAACTTTTACGTTGAAGCAGGTCCTGAATTCGGATTCCTGGTAAGCGCAAAAAATAAAGGAGACAGAACTACTACTGTAACCAACGGTTCAGGAACAACAACTTCTTCAGCAAGCTATACAGATGATATCAATAAAGATAACCTAAACACATTTAACTTCGGTATCGGTTTAGGAGCAGGATATTATTTCACAGATAACCTTGGTATTACTGCAAGATATGTTGCAGGTGTAACTGACGTTGCTAAAAACAGACCAAATGGTTCTGATGCTACAAGAAACAATACATTCCAGGTTGGTTTAGCTTACAAATTCTAAGAAGCTGATTCAGTAAAAACAATTTTGATTTCAATAGATAAAAAGGTCAGGTTTCATCATGAAGCCTGACCTTTTTTATTTGATCTGAATGACATTATCCAATGCATAATAATTCACTCAAAAAATTGTGAATTATTAACATTTGAAAATCCAGAAATCCTTTATTTGGCAAGCATTTTGTAAAATAACTGTTACCTGAATGAAAATTTCAGGAAACAAAAAAGTAGTAAAATTTAAATGTAAAATTATGAAAAAGTTATTTCTAGCAATGGCAGTAACAGGAGGAGCATTTGTGTTTGCACAAGAAGTAAAAACAACAGCTGTCCCACCGATGAAAATGAAGGAGCCTGTAAGATTTGGTATTAAAGGAGCGGCAACCGCTTCCCAATTCAGTGAACAGAAACTTGCTGCCAAAAACCAGAAAATAGGATTTAATGCAGGTGTTTTCGTAAATGTACCATTATCTGAAAAGTTTGCATTACAGCCGGAAGTTTTATACAACCAGATGGGTGCAAAAAGTGTACTTTCCGATACGGAAGTTACCACAGGAGCTACAACCGTAAGAACCAAGCAGGATTATAGCACTACACTGAACTACATTTCCGTACCGGTAATGCTTCAGATGAAACCTACCGACAATTTCTATGTAGAAGCAGGTCCGGAAGTAAGTTATTTCGTAGACGGTAAAAACAAAGGTGAGCAGACCATTTCCACAACAACTTCCGGAACTACCACCACACAGACTTTATCGGCTTCAGAAAGTATTAATAAAGACGATATTAAAAAGTTCAATCTGGGCTTTGGAGTCGGTCTGGGATACTATTTTACCCGTAATTTGGGAATTAACGCGAGATATGTTAACAGTCTTACCCATATTTACAACAATTCTGATGCAGTAACCGATGCTCAGAAAAATGTAAACACAAACAGATCATTTCAACTAGGTCTGAACTATAAGTTTTAAATAAAAAACAATTTTTGATTTCATAACAAAGATCAGGTTTCATCATGAGGCCTGATCTTTTTCTTTTTATTAAATTTGCAGCACTTTAATAATAAACATTCATAAAAATTAATAGACTATGAAAAAGATTTTTCTAGGACTTGCGATTACAGCAGGTACATTATCATTCGCACAGGAAAAAGCAGCAGCTTCAGCTTCACCGGTAAAATTCGGAGTAAAAGCGGGACTTAACGTATCTTCTATTAACGACAACGATTCTAAAGCAAAAGCAGGATTCTACGGAGGTTTCTTTGCAAACATTCCTGTAGCAAGTTCTTTCAGCGTACAGCCGGAAGTTTTATATAACGGAATGGGTGCTAAAGATAAAACCTATTCTTCTGTAAAGCTTAATCTGGATTATATTTCAGTTCCGGTAATGGTACAGTATAATGTTCTTCCTGATTTATATGTAGAAGCTGGTCCACAGTTCAGTTTTGCAATCAGCCAGAAATTAAAAGGAGACGGAGGTTCTGTAGATGTAAATCAGGCATTCAAAGGTTTTGATCTTGGTTTAGGTCTTGGAGCAGGATACTATTTTGAGCAAAAATTCGGAATTACGGCAAGATATGTTGCAGGACTTACGGATATCGCAGAAAACAATACAGGTGACGCAGTAAGAAACGGCGTTTTCCAGGTTGGTGTAGCGTATAAATTCTAATCCATTTCGGATACAATAAAAAATGTCAGACTTAAAATTTAAGTCTGACATTTTCTTTTTATGGAAATATTTTAATTGAATAATTCTACTTCCTCTCCTTTTCCTACAGGATATTCTTCGGTAAAACATCCGAAACAGTGATTGGCAGAGCCTAAAATTTCTTTCAGGTTTTCAACGCTTAGGAATTCAAGAGAATCTACTCCCAAATAATCTCTGAGTTCTTCCGTAGACATATTGGCAGAGATCAGATCGTCTTTCGACGGCGTATCGATTCCCAGATAACAAGGAGCGATAATTGGCGGAGAAACACTTCTGAAGTGAATTTCCTTCACGCCTGCATCTTTAAGAATCTTAACGAGTCTTTTTGAAGTGGTTCCTCGTACAATGGAATCATCAATAATCACGACTCTTTTATCTTTAATCTCGGAAATAATCGGGTTTAATTTCAGGTTCACTACTCTTTCTCTCATTTCCTGAGTCGGTACAATGAAACTTCTTCCGATGTATCTGTTTTTAATTAAAACCGGACGGAAAGGAATTCCCGAAGCCTTGGAAAAACCAATGGCAGCCGGAACTCCGGAATCCGGAACCCCAATTACAACATCTGCTTCCACAGGAGCCTGATGCCAGATTTTTTCTCCGGATTTTTCCCTGATTTCGTACACATTAATATTTTCTAAAGTAGAATCGGGTCTTGCAAAATAAATATATTCAAAAGAACAGATTCTCTGCTTTCCTTTTTCTTCGTCCACCATGTAAGAATGAAGTTTTCCGGGTTCGTTTTCATTGGTGTAAATAATTTCTCCCGGTAAAATATCACGCACATATTGTGCTCCTACTGCATCTAAAGCCACAGATTCTGAAGCAACAACGTAAGAATTTTCATTGATTGCTCCCAAAACCAAAGGACGGATTCCGTTGAAATCACGGAATGCGAAGAATTTATTTCTCGTCATCCCGACAACCGAATAAGCACCTTCAATTTTCTCCATGGTTGCTTTAATAGCTCCGCGAAGTCCTAAATCAAGATTTTTCTGAATTAATCTTAAAATCACCTCAGAATCGGATGTTGCTCTGAATACAACCCCTTCAGCTTCGAGCTGCGTTTTCAGTTCTTTTGCGTTGGTTAAATTACCGTTGTGCGCAATCGAAAGAATAATCTGGTCGTATTCGTTTTTCGCGAAGAACGGCTGAAAATTATATTTCTTTTTGTCTCCTGCAGTCGTGTAACGGGTGTGTCCGATCGCAGAATTTCCCATAAAAGTTTCAGGATCGTTGATCTCTTTATAAACATCCAAAACCAGACCTTCATCTTTCATATTGGTGATTTTTCCGTCTTTAAGAACAGAAATACCACAAGCTTCCTGACCTCTATGCTGCAATGCAAAAAGACCGAACTGTGAAAGAGAAAACGTATCCAGATCATTATCAGAATACATTCCGAAGATTCCGCACTCCTCGTTCGGAGCGTCAAGCCTTTCTTCTTCCTGCGTTCTGAAAAGATTTCTTCCGTAGGTCTGGGTTTCAAATTGTTTTAAATATTCACTTTTATGAATGTCTAAACTTTTCATTTTTATTTTTTCTAAATTTTGATGGTGGAAGCCGGGAGCTCGAAATCTGAAGTTTGTAACAAAACTTTTTTACATATTCAGATAAACTTCCGGCATCCAACTTCTGGTTTCTGCCTGATAATTATTTAGCAAGTACCGTTTTCAGTCTGTTATAGATCTCAACGTAAGCTTCGGTAACTTCACCAAGATCTCTTCTGAATCTGTCCTTATCCAGTTTCTTCATCGTATCTTTGTCCCAAAGTCTGCACGTATCCGGAGAAATTTCGTCTGCAAGGATAATTTCACCGTCTGCCGTTTTTCCTAATTCAATTTTGAAATCTACTAAGATGATGTTCATTTTATCGAAAAGATCGATTAAGATTTCGTTGATGTCTGACGTTAATTCATACATTTCATCAAGCTCCTCATACGTTGCAGCTCCTAAGAACACTGCATGGTGATCGTTGATTAGCGGATCTCCCAATTCGTCTTTTTTGTAGCAGATATCGAAGATGGTAACCGGAGATTTAATTCCTTCTTCCACTCCCAGTCTCTGCGCCATGCTTCCAGCCGAATAGTTTCTTACCACCATTTCCAAAGGAATGATGGATACTTTTTTTACCAACTGCTCTCTTTCGTTCAGTTGTTTAATGAAATGAGTCTTAATCCCTTTTTCATTCAGATATTCAAAAATAAGAGTCGTGATCGCGTTGTTCATTTCTCCTTTAAGATCTACAGATCCTCTTTTCTGAGCATTAAATGCAGTAGCATCGTCTTTGAAACGCACCACTACTTCATTAGGATTATCGGTTGCAAAAACCTGTTTTGCCTTACCTTCGTACAACATTTCTTTCTTTTCCATTTTCTAAAATTACTTTTTATTAGATTTATATTACTTAATTAAAATTCCTGTTAAAACTGCCATTCCAAAGCTTAAAAGGGTTCCGATCAGAACATATTCGGTTAACTTTCTCTGCTTTGCCTGAGCAAGATCGCTGAACCTGAAGACAGATTTTGCAGCGACCATAAAACCTACGCCTTCCCAATGGTTCACCACAATAAAGGTGAAAACCAATAAACGTTCTAAAATCCCGATATATTTTCCGGCACTTGATAAAGATTCGGTTTGTATGTTATTCTGTGTTTCGGGAACCGGAGTCCACGAAGACAATAAAATCTTGATAAAAATGGAAGCGGGTGTTGTTAAAAATAAAGCTGCCATAAGAATTTTTAGAATTTCCTGATCTTTTAAAAAATCAAAATTAAATTCCTTGAAGTAAAAGGAAATTCCTGCAATCACGGCAATATGCAAAGCCTGATCGATAAAAAACCAGATTTTTTTAGATTTTGCGGTCTGAAAACTCAGTTTTGCAGCATCAATAATAAAATGTGAAACTCCGATCAGAACGGCGATCCACCACAATTCGGTGTTCCAGAGGAAAATAAAACTCAGAATCGTATGAATGAGAACATGAAGGTATAAATATCTGCTTCTCAGTTTTTTACTTTCCTTCTCTGCAACCCATGAATTTGGCTGAAGAATAAAGTCTCCAAATAAATGTGCCAATATGAGCTGAATAAAAACCATGCTTACAGTTCGGATATTTTTTTTCTGAAATATTGATTGGTTTCTACGATCAGTTCATAGTTTGCGCGCTTCAGTCTCTGGCTTACGGAAGACTGTGAGATGGCAAACTTTTTCGCAAGATCTTCCTGCGTGATGTCTTTGTTCATAATCATCTCATGGATGATTTCTGCATTGGCAACCGTCCAGGAATCAAAATCTCTGGAAGACCATTTCAGCAGAATATTCAGGTCCCGGTCTACGGAATCGTTGGATGTTTTGATGGAAACAGTATGTCCGTCGTTTTTCAGATCATTGAGCAATCTTCCGGAATGTACATAAGCGGTTCCGTTGGATTCGGTGATTTTTTCAGAAGAAAAATTCTCTTCTCCAATACCGATGGCAATTCTTACGTCTAAATTTTCCTGACTTTTTATAAGGGATTTAATGGCAAGAAAACGCCAGAATACCTCATCTATCTTACATTTGAACTGAAATTCGTCGCCTCTGTAGATTTCCCATGTATGAGGAGCACTTCCCCACTTTTCGAGAAGATTTTTAAGCTTGGTAATCCAAACCTCTGTTTCCGCGTGCTGTGAATTTATAATATCTCCGGTAATGACCGCTATCATTCTGCAAATATAAGCATTATTACTTATAAATAAAAAATATAAGCAGAAACACTTATAGATAATGATTATTAGTGAATCTGCTTATATCGATTATATATTGCTTTCCCCTTTTCGGGAGATCACAGCTTATTTTTTGATAAACGGATAGATCTTATCATCAATTTTTAATAGATATGAACCTGTAGATAAACTTTGTACAGAAATGCCCTTTTTATTTTTGAAAGGATTTTGTTCGGAATGAATTATTTTTCCGGAAAGATCTAAAATCTGTGCTGATTTTACATTCTCTGTTTTCCCATCAACGAAAACATTGTCATTAACAGGATTTGGATAAATTTTAAACTCGTTATTTCTGGCAAGAATAGCTTCTGCGGTTGCCAGCGTTCCTAAATTCTGACAATAATTGCTGGCGTAAGAATCCCATTCACTAATGCTAAAGGACGTTGTTGGCTGGTTGATATTAGATTTTCTGTATAAAGAAATATTTCCTAAAACCGAAAAATTGTTTGTACCGGAAACACCTATTGCATCCACCGTTGAAGATTTATATCTCAGTTCCAGATACTGACTTCCGGAATACGTCATCTGCGGAGCTGCCGTTACAAACTTTGCCTGATTTATTGTATAGCAGGAGAAATTGGCATCCGGATGCAATACTACAAAAGTCTCGTTATTCTGAACAATTCCTTCCAGCTCATAAGGATCTGCAAAATAATAATTTGTTCCGCTGGAAAACTGGATTGATAATCTGTAGTCACTAAGGTTTACGGGATGTCCTGTTTTATTGGTAATTTCAATACCTTTATTATTCGAAGTTCCTTCAAGATATTTCGTTACCATCAGATCTTTAGCATAAATATCTGATGCTAAAGTTGTAACAGAAGCCGTATTACTGTCCGGAGAAAGCAGGTATCCGTTGTCGTAAGCCTTCACAGTAAAAGTATACGCTGTAGAAGGAGTAAGATGATCTACACTGAATGTTGTACCTTTCGTTGTCCCTACCAATGTTCCGTTCTGGTAGATTTTATATCCGATTACGTCCGTACTTGTACTGGGAGTCCAGCTTAAAGTTGTAAAATAAGCACTGTTTTGCGTAACGCTTACGTTTGTAGGAGTTTGTGGTGCAACAGCATCCGGAGTCTGCCCCCAGATTGTATTCACCCACGAAGGATTATCAATAAAAGGATTTCTGTTTTTCTGTATTGCATACACCGCATTATTTCTGTCGATTTCCTTTTGCGAAACAGGATCTTGCTGATGCCACTGAAGCAGCATGGCGATATAAGCGGGATCATACGCTCTTTCCTCCGTTCCGTCAAGCGGATTGGTATCCGAAGCCGGATTTGCATTATTGTTGAAATTAAAAGTACCCAGTTTCCCTTCATACCTTACTGCAAAATAAAGCAGACATCTCGCAACGTCTCCTTTAAACTCGTTAATAGGCTCATATACTCTTCCTGTATAAGTAATTCCCGGAATGGCACAATTTCCTATTCTTGAAGTATTGGTAAAAGTATAGTAGATCGTAGAACCCACAATTCCGTAAGGATAATTACTTCTCAACTGGTTAATTCTTGCATCCGTTGGAACCACATAAAACAAATCCGAGTACATCGGGTAATTGCTGTAAAATGTACTTTGTGGCATCATGTGTTCTCTATTCCAGCCCTGTCCTTCCGCGGAAGCACTTCCGATGATATTCGCCGTTGTATATTCATATGCATCCGGTCCTGTAGGAATTTCAGAATAAATATCAAGGAGAATGGTCGTATTGCTTGGTCCGTAGTCGTAATATCTATCTAAATCCGTCTGATTATAATAATTGGTGAGATCACCATAATTCCAGTTTATATTTTTCGCCGAAATGATGTCATGAAGCTTTGACTTTAAGGCGTAACCCGTCAAACCTGTCGTTCCATCGTAATACCCTGCAGGAGCCTGAGCTGCAAAATAAGATGAAATCATAATAATAGGCAGTAGAAATTTTTTCATGCTTTAAAAATTGGGTGGCTAAAATAGTAAATTAATCTGCTTAAAGTTCGGAAAATTTTATTAAAATATCATTAATTTTAAGAATATAAAAAATTGAAAACTAGATTTTTGCAGATACCGCCTTATGTCATAAATAATTTTTTTGGGTGTTACAGCAATTTAATTATCTTTGGGTACTAACTATTA